>JAAYFX010000282.1 GCA_012728025.1 Clostridiales bacterium | reverse complement strand
GCTATGAGGTATTCATCACTGCCACAGCCCCAAACACCTGAAATAGTGTTCCGATATTCATAGGGAACCTTTTTATAACACTTTCCGCTTCCTTTCCATTCGGAACTGATACTTGCGGCAAGGCCAGAGCTAACAGAAGGCTCTGATTGGTTTGTCACCTTTTGGCAGCAGGCAAAAAGTAGCAAGGACAATAATAATATGGCTAACATTAAGCATCTTTTTTTCATTTTTAAACTCCGTATGTATATTTGCTTTCATCAATATTACTTTTGAGGTTCTGGGGAATGTTGCCTACACCATTAATAAAATACCATTCATTATCGATTAGCGCTACAAAATTATAGACACTCAAATAATAATCGCCTGTTTGTATGGTTTTTACCAGAATCGTAAATGTAAACAGCTTGTCATTGATTTTTTCTGCGCTTTCGATTTTATAATCAAATAATTTATCTCCTGATTCAAGATATGCTTCTTTTTTGAAATCATTTTCAAAATGGGTATATTTAATTGCCTCACCTGTGCCGAGCTTGTAGGCGTCCATATATGTTTCAACTAAAGTGAGCACATCTTCAGGTATTTCCAATCCATATTTGTTTTCACTTTTGGTACATGATGCCATAAAAATGCATATAGACATAAAAAGCAAAGTATATCTTATTTTTTTCAATGAAAATTCACATCCTTGTCTCGTTTATAGGGCGCATTGCATTTTGCAATGCGCCCTATAAACAGTAATAAGATTAGAGCGTGTTGATTTACAATGGCTTAATTATGGTTTTGTTGCCACTGAGAAATTAAATGTTCCTGCTACGGTACCACTGCCATTATTATTTGTGACATGCCCATAATATGTCATGGAGTTGTTAAAATATGCCTTTGACCTCCACATCTCGCCTTGTACTCCCGATACGAAATTATACGAGCAGATGGATATAAAAGTATCGTTGGATGCTTGATAATAGCAAGCGCCAACCTTTATAGTACCAGCCCCAGTAGACGTCATACCAGTACCGGTGATTTTTAGACCCTCTCCTGCCAGACCATCTATTACACTGCCTGTGAAGCTTTTACCATTCACTCCATATGTAGTTAATAGATTACTGACTTTAGTTGCTGTCATAGAGAACAATGAACCGGCTCTCAGTACTGCGGGGGCATCAGGCAATAGAACCCCATCTTGAACGGATAGTTTCCCGATTACCTCTCCAAACAGGACGATATTGTTAGGATTAACGTTAATGATTGAAATGTTTTCTCCTTGTGCCAATGCTCCTGTGGAAACAGACAACGATATAATTAGAATCAGTGCCAGAATGGCAATTCTTTTGAATTTCATAATGGAACCCTTCTTTCTATATTAGTATTTTGATATTGTTGTTACTTACATAGAAACCAGCTTCATTGTATTTCCCCAAATGCTGTCTGCATATCTTTCTAGTTTATTGCAGTAGTACCTCGGTCTTCAAAAACCTCTTTTATTTTAGCCCATTGGATTCACCATCCTTTGCAAGCTTTGCGCTCAGACAGATACAGCCTACTGCGCGCATTCTAAGGACACTAACTGTGACGTTTCATTTATGTCCTCACCTATATATGACTCCAGATAGCAAAAGCTGACATATTTCAGTAAACTTTTTTATAATATTAATATGTTTTGTGCATTTGATTAAATAAAATGGCATCTATGGTGCTTGACATCCCCTGATTTGGACAATATAATTTTACCAAACGGGGAACGGGGAGGGCGTATATATGGACACAAAATCTCTTGAATCGATAATCGGTGAAAATGTCGCAAAATACCGCAGTGCGGCCGGCTTTACGCAATCACAGCTTGCGGAGCGGGTCGGGATAAGCACTGCGTTTATTTCCAGAGTCGAGCGGGGATAAAAGATGATGAAGATTCTATCTTACCGATTGCAAAATATCCGGTCAGTTAATATTAATTGACCGGATATTATTGATTGAATTTTAATTCATTGTGTGTCCTATACTGAGTCTTTCAAGGTGTGCGGGTAGTAAAATTTAATTTTACATGACTGGAGTTTAATTAACTTTGTTCAGCCATAAGAATACCTACTCGACTGTTCACCATGCCAGCAGTTTCCTTAGCGCTTCTGACACCCCCAAAAAAGGCGTCAGATTCCTCAAGGATTATATTTAAAATATTATCATTTTTTTCATACACTACCTCAATCGCATCAAGAAGCTCGAAGAGCCTATCCGAATCGTCCCATGACATAAGAGGAGGATACTCTTTTAGCCTTTCAGGCCTAACTATGCAGCCTTCGATTTCCTCGCTTAGCCGTTCCTTGCAAATCGGAATCCCAAGGCTACTGCGTGTGAGCATATGCTTAACAAAAGCCCATGCACCATCTTTGTTTTTACTAGCCTCACATATACCAATAGGATAGTCAACGTTTAGTAGTGTACCGCATTTGCCGTCAATGGTTGGCCAGCCAACAATGCTTAGCCTTTCACCTGCTTCACGCTCTGTCTCTGCAATAGCGGATACGGAGTATAGGGTTCCAAGCGAGGTGATATGCTCGTTGTTTATAAGTTCATCTGCTGTTTGAAGATAATACAGATTATACGGCACTTCTTCAATATTCGGGTTTATGCTGGCGGTAGCATTCAGTATACTGATAAAATCTTCATTGTCAAAATCGCATGAGCCGGACTCCCAATCCACCGCCTCCTGAAGATATCCGCGCATGACACACTCAAGAAAATACGCCCTTGATACCCTAGGAAAAACCTCCTGACCGCCTTTCAGGGAATTCTGAATTTCTATAAACTCGTCTAATGTCCAGCCATAGCGGTTACCGAAGTCGGAATACCGTCCATATACAAGTTCTAAATTGCTAAAAGAATGTGATACATAAAACAGCTTTCCGTTTGTTTCAAATTTATCTAGCAGGATGAAGTCCTCCCTGTCTATGTCGGGGTCTGAGTCCAGAAAGTCGTATAAATCGGCCATGATGCCCTTTTCAGTGTATGGGGATATGGAAATATCAGCAAAAAGTATCAAATCGGGCGTCTTTCCAGCGATTATATCCGTGTTTAAAAGGTTTATGGCATCAGAGCGGCTCACGGCACCTCCTTGGCTGTAATCGCGAACACTCATCCAATAATTGCTGTTTTCAGCATTGAAACACGATACAGCTTCGTTCAACAGGGGCGATACACACGCAAGAGTCAGGGAGGCTTTATTGACTATCTCATCCGGAGCGGCAGGCATAAGAGTGTGCGCACCGTTACTATCCAGACAAAGATAGCTGCTATTATCCAAGGGGAACACGTCAGCAAGACCAACGAAATTGATGCCGCATTCAGACCATATAATAACAGGCTCATATGTATCAGAGTCGGGTGAGGCCAAGCCCCAAAGCCCTTCATGGTTGGATAAATACAAATAGTAATCTTCATCACCGTTATGAATAGTATATTCTCCAAGTTCCATGAGCTTTGCCGTACCTCCGGTTTTTGGGTCGAGGGAATAAAGAGCTTTTCCAGCCGGAGACTGGACATTGGCATATACGTTTCCTTCCGCATCCGCAACTAAGCCAAGGGGAAAACCGCCATCGAAAGTAATCTCTGACAATAGACTGCCGCTGTCATCTATAACATAAAGCTTACTATCTGCTAGGATAAATATGTTATCGCCTAGGTCCACCGCCATATCCTCAACGTAGCCTGTGATTGCAATAATATCATCAAGATTTACAGTGCGTATAAGCCCTCCGTATGCCGTCAGCTCCTTCAAAACAATTGACTGACCGCCTGTCGGGTCAAGGGCGGCTTCCGCCGTCCAAATGCAGCCGCTGCTACCGGTTATATTAAGTAAATTTCCGTTAGAAGTTGTGTAAATGATTTTGTTGTTGCTATTTATAATTTCAAAGCTTACACTATCATCGCTGCCGTAGTAGTTTGCTATGAGGTATTCATCACTGCCACAGCCCCAAACACCTGAAATAGTGTTCCGATATTCATAGGGAACCTTTTTATAACACTTTCCGCTTCCTTTCCATTCGGAACTGATACTTGCGGCAAGGCCAG
>JAAYFX010000305.1 GCA_012728025.1 Clostridiales bacterium | reverse complement strand
GAGCATTTCGCCAAAGCCGAAAATTTTGAGAAATGGCGGGATTTGTGGGCATGGGCATCCAACACCATACTTTATAAGAAGTCGTTTCTTGACTTCTGCGAGGTTAACGACTTGAAAACCCCCAAAGGCTTTTGCTCCACCAGTGCAGAAACTTGCTTGAAATATCTGCGGAATGACCCAACCTATGAAGAAAAACACACCGCTTTGGCAGATATTCGAGATGAATTTGAGATTTACTTGACTATTAAAAAGTCAATGAAAAGAGAATTTTCGGAAATCTGCTTAGATGACCAAAAAGAAAACTTTAAGGGCAAGCCGTTTTACACTATCGATAAATTAAGAAAAGCAATAAATGGATAAGCAAGGCGGAGCGGAAAAGCCCCGCCCCTTTTTTATTTACGAATGAATAAATATTCATATCCCGCCGAAAAAGTGAATAATTATTCATGGATATTTATTCATTTATTTTGCATAAATATCCATTTTTTCGGCGGACGGGTCGTGGGCGGCAGCCACGACCCGTAAACCAGTTCATTATACGGCGCCGATTATTTGATTCAGTGACCATACACGACTTCACCCGCCCATTTTCCTGCAACCTCACGCATCCTCCATCCGCTTGTCCTCTCACCATCTCTCGCCCCACCAGCGACTCTCGTCCTCTCATCTCAGTTACCCCGCCAGCTACATCCTTTTCACACCTCCAATCCCGCAGTCGCTTCATCAACTTCACTTCAACCCTCGCCAGCGGATTAGCTGCTAATCGCCAGAACTTCACCATCCCTGCAATTCAGTGCCAGGCCGCACTCAAAAACGGCGCCTCAGTCCAATACAACTCTCACCCATCCGTCTCACCCATCCGCCGCATCCTGCCTCGCTCTTGCAAAACCATACCCCTCATTTCATTGCCCACCCGCCGCACATCACTTCATCTCAACCCACCATCCCCTTTTAAAATTAAAAAAATTTTTATGGTATAATATATATAGAAAGTCAGAAAGGGGCGAAAATATGACAATCAATAAACGCTATCCCGAAGCAGACACTCCCATGCTCACCTGCTTGCACGCAATTGACCGAGCCGTCGATGAAATGTTTGCATATAACGAAGCCGCCGGAATCCCCCTGAATCCTGTCCTCGTTGACGATATCAAATCAGACCTCTTTTCCATAGCCATCACTGGAGGCCGCCCTGCAGATTACTTCAACGAACTCGGACACGGTGTCTACAAAGAGTGTTACTCTCTGTTTGGCGGCTGGATTGTCAAGTTCGCATCACCCCGTAACAACACCGCGGCTGAAAAGCAAATACTAGAAGCCGCCGCAGAAGCCGGACTCTCACAAGTCTTTCTCAAAACTATCTTCATCGACCTACCAGTTGAGTTGCCGGCAGACATCCTCTCCTCTGATGACGATATCATCGACACTTTTTTATCTAACTACTCTGAATTTACCTGTGGCAGTGATACCCTCAATACAATGATATTCCAGCCGCGCGTCGCTATTTCCTCAGAGTTGCCCGACCGCGAAGTCCCCTGCTGGGAGGAAGAATACATCAAAGACCCCCTTGAATTTACAAATGGTATCAAAGTGCCTTACTCTCAGTGTTACTCTACCGAGATCAGCTCTCTCACTTGGCTTCAGGCCTGCATCGACACTTACGGCGATGACATCTTCGGCAGGCTCTGCGAGTTCATCGACCGCTTCCATTTGAGCGACTTACATACTGGCAATATCGGCTATCTCATTACCCCTAACGCCGAATTCCCCATCATCCTCGATTGGGTAAGCCAATATTATTGAGAAAACGGCGCTTTGATTTAAAAAAATTTTTGTGGTATAATATATATAGAAAGTGAGAAGGGATTTTTTTCAAGCCCAATCCGCTGACTTGCACCAAAAAAATTTTTGTGGTATAATATTTATAGAAAGTGAGGAAAGGAAAAGCACCATTTGGAAAATTTAATCCCGTCAAAGCATTTAAGTTTTGAAAGGAAGTGATTTTCGGCGCCAAAAGTTCCGCCTTGCATCAAAAAAATTTTTGTGTTATACTTAATGTAGAGAGTGAGAAAAAGGAAT
>JAAYFX010000306.1 GCA_012728025.1 Clostridiales bacterium | reverse complement strand
TATATGACTATATCGACATTTCCCCCCGCATGATGATTTCCATTGCAACGGCAATGATTCCCTTCCTTGAAAACGACGACGCTAACCGTGCCCTTATGGGTGCGAACATGCAGCGTCAGGCGGTTCCTTTAATGGTCACAGAGCAGCCCATAGTCGCAACAGGCATAGAGCACAAATGCGCCATTGACTCGAAGGTTGTCATTTGCTCTGAGGACGAGGGTCTTGTTACGAAGGTTTCCGCCACGAATATCGGAATTAAATACGACAGCGGCGAAGCAAAGGACTATAAGCTCACAAAATTTGCCCGAAGCAACCAGGGCACCTGCATAAACCAGCGCCCCATAGTTGAAGTTGGCGACAGGGTTAAAAAAGGCGAGGTTATAACCGACGGCCCCGCCACCTCTAACGGCGAAATTTCCCTTGGAAAGAACATTCTTGTTGGCTTTATAACCTGGGAGGGCTATAACTACGAGGACGCTATTTTGCTTAACGAGCGCCTTGTTATGGAAGACGTTTTCACCTCCATTCACGTGGAGGAATACGAGTGCGACGCAAGAGACACAAAGCTTGGCCCCGAGGAAATAACAAGAGACATTCCCGGTGTGGGTGAAGATGCCCTTAAATATCTTGACGAGCGGGGCATTATCTGCGTCGGAGCCGAGGTTCACTCGGGGGATATCCTTGTTGGCAAGGTTACACCCAAGGGCGAAACAGACCTTACGGCGGAGGAGCGCCTGCTTCGCGCCATCTTCGGCGAAAAGGCCAGAGAGGTGCGTGACACCTCCCTTAAGGTTCCCCACGGCGAGTCCGGCATAATCGTTGACGTAAAGCAGTTTACAAGAGAGCGGGGAGATGAGCTGTCCCCGGGAGTTAACGAGGTTGTCAGAGTTTATATTGCCCAGAAACGCAAGATTTCCGTGGGCGATAAAATGGCAGGCCGCCATGGAAACAAGGGCGTTGTTTCCCGCATACTGCCTAAGGAGGATATGCCGTATCTGCCTGACGGCACACCCCTTGATATAGTTTTAAACCCTCTGGGCGTACCTTCCCGAATGAATATCGGACAGGTGCTGGAGGTTCACTTGGGCTATGCCGCCCATGCTCTGGGCTGGAAGGTCACTTCCCCCATATTCAACGGCGCAAACGAGGCGGAAATCCACGAAACATTGGAGCTTGCGGGGCTTCGCTCCGACGGTAAAAGTGTTTTGTACGACGGGCGCACAGGCTGCCCCATGGATAACCCCGTCACTGTCGGCTATGTGTACTTCCTAAAGCTGCACCATCTTGTTGACGATAAGATTCATGCCAGAAGCACAGGCCCCTACAGTCTTGTTACCCAGCAGCCCCTTGGCGGAAAGGCCCAATTCGGCGGCCAGCGCTTCGGAGAAATGGAAGTTTGGGCACTGGAGGCTTACGGCGCTGCCTATACTTTGCAGGAAATACTCACCGTTAAGTCCGACGACGTTACAGGTCGTGTGCGCACCTATGAAAGCATCGTAAAAGGGCATAATATTCCCCAGCCGGGAGTTCCCGAATCCTTTAAGGTTCTTGTTA
Source organism: Clostridiales bacterium (assembly GCA_012728025.1). Lineage (GTDB taxonomy): Bacteria > Bacillota > Clostridia > Oscillospirales > Oscillospiraceae > UBA2658. The sequence goes on along the minus strand of JAAYFX010000306.1, from coordinate 314 downwards.
AAGAGCTTCAGTCCCTTTGCCTTGACATCCGTGTCTTAGACAAGGACGGTGCAGAAATTGAACTTAAAGACGACGATGATGACGATTTCGCACCGGACTTCCGTGAGGAGGTTTATAAACCTGAAGACAGCGAAATAGTAGCCTCAGGTTACACAATAGAAGATGCTGACGGCGAAAATATTGAGGGCGATGAACAGACGGACGACAGTGCGGAAGGTTCCGATGAGGAGGTAATAATATGAGTTATGTTCCCTTCGATGCTATACAAATAGGCATAGCTTCTCCCGACATGATTAGGGAATGGTCTTTCGGAG
>JAAYFX010000281.1 GCA_012728025.1 Clostridiales bacterium | reverse complement strand
TTCTGAATAAAATTTTCTGCGAATGTCAATAATAAGCACTGCCCAAATAACTTAAAGGGTGGTGCCTATTGTTGAATAAAATCAAAAAGCTGCTTTACGGTCTATTAACATTAATTATGCTTCTGCCTGCACTTTCACAGGGCAAAGCTTTTGCGGCTCCCGATAACAGTGCGGGGGCTGCAATCCTTATACACGGGGATACCGGTCAGGTTTTGTATGAGAAAAATGCTGACGAGAGAATGCTTATTGCCAGCACAACAAAAATTATGACCGCCCTTGTGGTTATTGAAAACTGCGACCCAAATGGGACTGTTACAGTTTTGCCGGAGCATGCGGCTGTTGAAGGCTCCTCCATGTACCTTAAAGCCGGAGGGGAATACACGGTTTCTAATTTGCTATACGGGCTTATGCTGGCCTCTGGCAACGACGCTGCCAGCGCCCTTGCCTATCATTGCGGCGGCTCTGATGAGGGTTTTGCCGAAATGATGAACGAAAAGGCTGAGGCACTGGGACTTTTAAACACTTCTTTTAAAAACCCCCACGGCCTTGATGCTCAAGGGCATTATTCAAGTGCCGCAGACCTTGCTGTCATAACGGCAAAGGCTTTGGAGAACGAGCTTTTTGCTCAGATTGTCTCTACAAAAACCCATACAATCGGTGAGCAGACTTATATGAACCACAACAAACTTCTTTGGCGCTATGAAGGTGCCATCGGTGTTAAAACCGGCTATACCATGGCAGCGGGCAGAAGTCTTGTTTCCGGTGCTGAAAGAAACGGCCTGCGCCTTGTCTGTGTTACTCTCTCCGACCCGAATGACTGGAGTGACCACACTGCCCTTTACGACTGGGGCTTTGAAAACTTTGAGTATAACCGAACCATGCCGACAGACAGGCTCATAGAGCTGCCTTTAATCTCCGGCGAAAAAAGCAGCGTTGGCATAGCCTGCCGCTGTGACAGCCGCCTGCTTGTAGAAAAAAACAAAGAGCTTTCGCTTTCTTTAGAGCTTCCGGAATTTGTATATGCTGGTGTTAAAGAAGGTGAATGTGCCGGTCGTGCCTTTGTAATGGCCGACGGAGAAACCATAGGGGAGTTTCCCCTTATATACGACGAGGATGCACCCCTTTCAAAAACCGTTAAGCTCAGTCCTTGGGAGCGCTTTCAGCGGGGGTGGTTTCTTGTCAACAAATACAGCCTTGTTTTCAAAGGCTCTGACTAGGATTAATATTTTATGGAAATGCGTTTGCAAAAAATTATAGCCGGCTCCGGCTACTGTTCCCGCCGAGCGGCTGAAAAACTTATAAGCGAGGGTCGTGTTACTGTAAATGGGCAGATAGCCCATTTGGGAAGCTCTGCCGACAGCGGCAAAGACCTTATAAAAATTGACGGAAATCCTCTCTCTAAATTTAGGGAGAGGACTTACATAATGCTTAACAAGCCCCGCGGTTATGTCAGCACAATGAAGGATGAGAGAAACAGAAAAACCGTTGCCGACTTAACTCGGGATGTGCCTGCTCGGGTTTTCCCCGTGGGCAGACTGGACCTTGACTCGGAGGGGCTTCTCATAATGACCGACGACGGGGAGTTGTCTAACCGCCTTATGCACCCCTCATTTGAAATTAAAAAGACCTATCACGTTTCTGTCAGGGGAGAAAACCTTCCCAAAAGCCTTGAGACTTTGCGCTCAAAACTTGTGATAGACGGCTCTCCTATAAAGCCAGCTATTGTAAAACAAATCAGGGAAACAGAAAGCGGTGCTGTTATATCCATTGCCATCTCCGAGGGGCGAAACAGGCAGGTACGCAAAATGTGTGATATGGCGGGGCTTTCTGTTGCCCGCTTAAAAAGGGTTTCTGAAGGTCCCCTTCGTCTTGGGGAGCTACCTGTGGGAAAATGGCGCTCCTTAACAAAAGGGGAGTTGGAAAACTTGCAAAAATACAGATAAATGTGAATTTTACCTGTGATTTTGCAATAAAAATGCAGGATTATTATTTTTTCTCCTTCAATGCCTTGCTTTTGCTCCATTGTGTGTATTATTATGTAATAAATGTGTTATTTAAGCTGCTGATAATTTTAAGGGTGTGATATTTTGGATAAGGATGTATTGTCTGTTATAGAAAACGGCAGCAAAAACTTCTCGAAGGGTCAGCGCCGTATTGCTAAATATATTACGGAAAACTACGATAAGGCCGCCTTTATGACTGCCGGCAAGCTGGGTAAAACCGTTGGTGTCAGCGAATCTACCGTAGTTCGCTTTGCGGCCGAGCTTGGCTATGACGGCTACCCCGGTATGCGCAAAGCCCTTCAGGAAATGATAAGAAACCGCCTGACCTCTGTCCAGCGTATAGAGGTTGCCAAAGAGCTTATAGATGATACGAATGTGCTTAAGGCTGTTTTGGCGGCGGATATGGAAAAGCTTCAAAAAACCATAGATGACATAGACCGCCAGAGCTTTGATGCTGCGGTGGATGCTATTATAAACGGAAAACACATATACATTGTGGGTATGCGCTCCTCAACAGCCCTGTCAAGCTTTATGGGCTATTACTTAAATCTTCTGCGGGACAATGTTTTTCTGCTCCACGACACCGCTGTAAGCGAGGTGTATGAGCAGATTTTGCGAATAGGTGAGGGGGATGTTTTTATAGGCATGAGCTATCCCCGCTATTCCAGCCGAACCATTAAGGCCATGCGCTTTGCTAAGGATGCAGGTGCCACAACCATTGGCCTTACCGATGGCAAATCCTCTCCTTTAGTTGAGCTGTCTGATATAAAGCTTTTTGCCAAAAGCGATATGGTTTCGTTTTTGGATTCCCTTGTGGCTCCCTTAAGTCTTGTAAATGCTCTTATAGTTTCCATTGGCCTGCGCTCGAAGGACGCTTTATCCGACACCTTCAAGCGCCTTGAAACCGTCTGGACGGCAAACGAGGTTTATGAAAATACAGAAAACTGATACCGTAATTATAGGCGGCGGGGCGGCTGGGCTTTTTGCCGCAGGAATTCTTGCCAAAGGCGGAGTGAAAACTGTTATCTTAGAGCCGAATAAGCTTCTTGGAAAAAAGCTTCGCATCACTGGCAAGGGCCGCTGTAATTTAACAAACAACTGTGACACTGGCCAGTTTCTTGAAAACGTCCCAATAAACGGCAAGTTTCTTATGAGCTGTTTAAACGGCTTTTCACCAGCGGATGCCATGGCTCATTTTGAAAGTCTTGGTCTTTCCCTTAAAACCGAAAGGGGAAATCGGGTTTTTCCCGAAAGTGACAGCGCTCATGATGCCGCAAAGGCTCTTGAAAGCTTTGCCATGAAAAACGGTGCCCAATGGCTTCGTGCCCGTGCCTTATCTATAAAAACAGATGAAACATCCAGTGCTGTTTGTGCTGTTATAACGGAGGCTGGGGAAATTTCCTGCTCCCGTGTTCTTTTATGCACTGGGGGCATGGGCTATGCCGGCACAGGCTCCACAGGGGAGGGGTATGAAATGGCAGGCGCTCTCGGCCATACTATTACAAAGCCGAGTCCCTCGCTGGTTCCTCTGGTTTCCGATGACGCATTTTGTGCCGAAATGCAGGGGTTTTCCCTGAAAAATGTAAGATTGAGCCTTTGGAACGAAAAGGGCAGACTTGTTTATGAAGAACTTGGGGAAATGCTTTTTACCCACTTTGGCATAAGCGGGCCTTTGGTGCTTTCCGCCTCCTGCCATATGACGGGAAGGGATATGAGCGCTTATAGGCTTTCCATAGATTTAAAGCCGGCTCTTTCCGAAAAGCAGCTTGACGAGCGTATACTTCGGGATTTTGCAAAATACTCAAACAGAGAGTTTAAAAATGCCCTTTCCGACCTTGCCGCTTCATCTATGATTCCCGTCCTCGTCAATCTCTCTGGCATACCGGAGGATTTGAAGGTAAATTCCAAAACAAAACAACAGCGGCAGGCTCTTGTCAGTCTTTTCAAAAACTTTCCCATTCATATTAAGGAGAAAAGACCTATTGACGAGGCTATAATCACCTCCGGCGGTGTTTCCATTAAGGAAATAAATCCGAAAACTATGGAGTCAAAGCTTGCAAGCGGTCTTTATTTTGCGGGCGAAGTCATAGATGTTAATGCCTATACCGGTGGTTTTAATCTTCAAATCGCTTGGTCTACGGCCTATGCCGCCGCAAAGGCAATGCTTTTATCGTAAAATATATCCCATACAAAACTTTCACCTCTGAAAGGAAATGCAGCATGACGAAATACTATTCTGTTGCAATCGATGGCCCTTCGGGAGCCGGCAAAAGTACCCTTGCCAAAATGTGCGCTGAAAAACTGGGTTTTTTATATGTAGACACCGGTGCTATTTACCGCAGTGTCGGCCTTGCCGTAAAAAATGCAGGGCTTGCTTCTTCCGACGATGCTGCTGTGGCAAAGCTTTTAAAAAGCATTAAAATAAGCATGAACTATGACACAGATGGCTTGCAGCGTATGTTTTTAAATGGTCTTGACGTAACCGACGAGATAAGAAGGCCGGAAATATCCATCTATGCCTCTGATGTTTCCGCCATACCCGAAGTGAGGAGCTTTCTTCTTGAGATGCAACGAAATTTGGCTTTGGAAAACAATATTATCATGGACGGACGTGATATAGGAACCGTTGTTTTACCTTATGCCGATGTAAAGATATTCTTAACAGCCGATGCGACCGAGCGGGCAAGGCGCCGCTATGATGAGCTTTTGCTTCGGGGCATTTCCGCAAATTATGACGAGGTGCTTAAAGACATTGAGTACAGAGACAGAAATGACAGCGGAAGGGCTGTTGCCCCCCTACGTCCGGCGGAAGGGGCCATTATATTGGATACCACGGGAAACAGCCTTTTTGAAAGCTTTGATATAATTTGTAAAATAATTCGGGAGAACATACCGATATGAGATTTTGGTTTAAGTTTATTTACGCTATTTTTCTGCCGGCACAGCGCATTTTGGCTCCCATTAGGGTAAGGGGCAGGAAAAACATCCCCACAGGTCCTGCCATAGTCTGTGCAAACCACACAAGTTCTTTAGACCCCATTTTAATTGCCTATGCCTTCGGGATAAATTGCCGGCTTAATTTTATGGCAAAGGCAGAGCTTTTTTCCTACCCGATATTAAAGGGCATACTTGGCGCCCTATGCGTCTTTCCCGTCTCACGGGGGGAGCCGGACATTTCTTCCATACGCACCACCATGAAGCATCTTAAAAGTGGCGACATGGTTATGATGTTTCCGGAAGGCACAAGGGTCAGCCCCGAGGAATCTGTTGAGGCGAAAACTGGAGCCGTTCGCATAGCTGCTAAAACAAAGGTTCCCATACTTCCCATACATTTAACTTCGGGCAGGAAGATTTTTCATTGTACAAGACTTGTAATAGGCTCTCCTTACATGGTGGAAGCCCCTAGGGATAAAAACTATGAGATGCTGGCCGGAAAGCTCATGGACAGCATTTTCGAACTGGAGCCTAAGAGATGAAGAAACTTATTGTTGCCAAAAGTGCAGGTTTTTGCTTTGGGGTCAGCCGCTCGGTGAAAATGGCCGAAGAACTGCTAGAGACTTCAGAGATGCCCTGTTATAGTTTGGGAGAGCTTATACATAACGGCTTTGTCGTAGAAGCACTTAGGGAAAAGGGGCTTTATATGGCCCAAAGCCCACAGGAAATTCCGGAAGGTGCCAAGGTTTTAATTAGGTCCCATGGTGCTTCCCGTTTTGAATTTGAACAGCTAGAGCAAAAGGGCGCTGTGATATGCGACGCAACTTGCCCGAAGGTTTCTCATATACACGGGCTTGTAGCCAAGGCGGAGGGGGAAGGCAGGCTTCCTGTAATCATGGGTAAGGAAGCTCATCCGGAAATACAGGCCATCCAAGGATGGTGCAGACAATCTCTGGTATTTAAAGACCCCGAGGAGCTTGAAGGCTGGTTGCTTTCCGAGCCGGAAAACAGGCATAAACCCATGAGCTTTGTGTTTCAAACCACTCAAACTCAAAGAATTCTTGAAGGTACCAAAAAAATTCTCAAAAAACTGTGTACAAACGTCAAAGTATTTGATACAATATGCAGTGCTACGTCCATAAGGCAAAATGATGCTGCCAACTTGTCCGATTTGTGCGACGCAATAGTGGTTATTGGCTCAAAAAGCAGCGCTAACAGCGTTCATCTTGCGGAGATATGCTCCGAGCATTGTGAAAATGTTCAATTCATCGCCTCGGCGAAGGAACTTAACCTTTCCGCATTTGACAAAGCCGACACTATTGGCATCACCGCCGGCGCATCAACGCCTGCATGGATTATAAAGGAGGTAAAACAAACCATGACTGATGAAATTAAAGTTGAAGAAGCCACAGCAAACAAGACAGAGGAGGAAACTCCCGTGCCGGAGGCTGAGATGTCCTTCGACCAAATGCTGGAGGATTCTATAAAGACTATATATAACGGAGATACGGTAACCGGTATAGTAGCAGCCATCACCCCCACCGAAATTAGCGTAGACCTTGGCACAAAGCACTCTGGTTATATTCCTGTCTCTGAGTTTACGGATGACACAGATGTTTCCATAAACGATTTGGTGAAGCTGGGTGACACCATTGAAGCCTGCGTTGTAAGGGTCAATGATATTGAGGGCACTGTAATGCTCTCTAAAAAGCGTCTTGACGCAATAAAAACTTGGACAATAGTTGAGGAAGCCTGCGAAAGCGGCACTGTCCTTGAAGGTACGGTTACAGAGGACAACAGAGGCGGCATTGTCGTTACAGTCAAGGGCGTTCGTGTATTCGTTCCCGCTTCTCAGACCGGTCTTGGCAGGGAAGCTGAAATGAGCGAACTTTTAAAGCAGAAGGTTCGCCTTAAGATAACGGAAGTAAACCGTAGCCGCCGCCGTGTGGTTGGAAGTATTCGTGCCGTATTAAGGGACGAGCGTCGTGAACGTGCAGAGAAAATCTGGAGCGAAATCGAGGTTGGCAAGTACTACACCGGAACTGTCAAGTCCCTCACAGGCTATGGCGCATTTGTAGACATTGGCGGCATAGACGGCATGGTTCACGTTTCCGAGCTTAGCTGGAACCGTATAAAGCAGCCTGATGATGTTCTTTCCGTCGGTGATGTTATTGATGTATATGTAATTAACTTTGACAGGGAAAACCGCAAAATATCTTTGGGATACAAAGACCCAGATGGCAACCCTTGGACAAGATTTGTCAGCGCTTATAATGTCGGTGATGTTGCCAACGTTAAAATTGTAAAGCTTATGCCCTTTGGTGCCTTTGCCGAAGTTATGTCCGGAGTGGACGGGCTTATCCACATCTCCCAGATATCAAACCGCCGTATAGGCAAGCCTGACG
>JAAYFX010000280.1 GCA_012728025.1 Clostridiales bacterium | reverse complement strand
TGAAAGAGGTGAACATAATGAAGGAAGGTATCCATCCCAAGTACGACCAGACAACCATCAGGTGTGCTTGCGGCGAGATTATAGAGACAGGCTCCACTAGGAAGGACATAACGGTTGAGATTTGTTCTAAATGTCACCCCTTCTATACCGGCAAGCAGAAGCTTGTCGATACCAGTGGCCGTGTTGAAAAGTTCAATAGAAAATTTGGTATGTAAGGTTTTTCTAAACCCGCATTAATAAGCCCTGCGCTATGAAAGCGCAGGGCTTTTGCACGTTTTCACAGGTTGCAAGAGGGAAACTAAACCTCCACCACTTGGCCTGTGCGTAAAAAGCACAACAGCTTGCGTTTTACGGGCCGTTTTTTTATGCGCTCCATAGCATAGGCGTAGGCTAAAATCTGCTTTTTATAGCTTTCTGTAAGCTCTGGCAGGCTTTTCTCTGTCACATAGTCAGTTTTATAGTCAATAATCGTAAGTCCGTCTTTTTCCTCCAGACAGCAGTCGATAACTCCCTGAAGAAGCACCTGCTCGCTGCCGCCATTTTCAAAGAAAAGCTTTGTGGGGCAAAGGAGAGAAAAGCGAAACTCCCGCAGAACCTTTTCCGCCGATAAAATCAGGCGGCCGGTTTCGGATTGGAAAAAACGTAATATGGATTGCCTATCAACGGCGGCGGCCTGCCGCTCGTTTATATGCCCCAAGGCTTTTATTCTGCCTATTTCAGCTTCAATTTCACTAAGACTGCCGGTTTTTGAAAAGTCGATAAACTGCATAATAATATGGCTTGCCTCTCCTTTTTCTGCTCCTGAAAGGGGCAGGGCATCCCCCTTAAAATTCGCCTTGCGGAAAAGCTGATTGCGAGGTCTTATAAGAGGCATGGCCTCCTCGTCCTGCTCTTTAGAGGGCAACATGGTTGCTGTTAGTTTTGAGGGCAGGGAAACGCTATCCTCGTGGGGGTAGCGGTAGTTAAGCCTTAAAGACAGCTCCTTTAAGCTGTTTATGCCATCAAAATGAGTCTTGGTTTCCGGCAAAGCTTCTTCCTTCTGAAATCCCTTCTCTATATCCTCCGGCAAAACCGTTTGCAGTTCTATCTTCCCGCCGCTGTCTATAAGAGCCGCCGAAATAAGCCAGTGAGCCATGCAGGAGGCCCCCTTTAGAATCTGGGGGTCAATGGGGGAGGATAGACCCTCGGAGAGCTTTTCAAAAAGAGCATTGGGGTCTTTGTCGGTGCAGCTTATATAAAGACTGTGCTTTGCCCTTGTCATTGCCACATAAAGCACCCGCATTTCCTCAGAGAGCATTTCAGCGGAAAGAGCCAAGGAGACGGCACGGCGGGCAACCGTAGGATATTCGATGCCCCGCCGAAGGTCTGTAAGCTTTGCCCCTAACCCTAAACGGGGATGGATAAGAACGGGGGAGCGCAGGTCGGTGAGGTTAAATTTCCTTGAGGTGTTGGCAAGAAAAACTATGGGAAACTCCAGTCCCTTTGACTTATGGATGCTCATGATGGAAACGGCGCTCATAGAGTCGGAGACGGAAGCTCTCGGCTCCTCGCCCCTAACTTGCAGCCGCTCTAAAAAGGCCAGAAAGCCATGGAGACCTCTGTAACCGTCTTGCTCAAAGCCAGCGGCTAAGTCGAAAAATTGGCTAAGACGGCACAGGCTCAAATCCGCCCCGTCCTGAGCGGCAAAAAGGGCAAAAAGCTCCAGCCTTTGATAAATAAGGGAGAGGAAATCAACAAGATTTAAGTCAGAGCTTATATCACGCAGTTCGTCTAAAAGACTGATGAAGCTTTGGCATTTTCCGTCCTCTAAAGAGCGCTCTTTTATGGCTGTATAAAAATCGGTCTTGGGACTGAAGCTGCGAATAAGAGCCAAGTCATCGGGGGAAAAGGCGAAAACAGGGGAGGTTAAAACTGCCGCTAGGGCTATGTCCTGATGGGGATTGTCAATAATAGAAAGCAGAGAAACCATGAAGCTTATTTCCAAGCTATCGAAAAATCCTCCGCCCTGCTCTGCGGAAACGGGAATGCCCAGCTCTGAAAGGGCACGGCGAAAGGCGGCCCCCGCCCCTGAGGGAGAGCGCAGAAGTATGGCAATATCCCCATAGTTTATGGGGCGCAGTTTCCCCCCGCTTGAAATGACTTCCCCCCCATCCACAAGGCTTTTTATCTGTGCTGCCACCATTTTTGCCTCTAAATAAGTTTTATCCGGAGCCTTGCCCCCCTCGGGAGCAGGGGGAGTTTCCAGAACGGAAATAAGGGTTTTTCCCCCTTGGGGCGCATCATCCCGAGGGAAAAGGTAAACGTCCTTATCATAGGTAATTTCCCCGACTTCCTCGGACATTATGTTTGAAAAAACATGATTGCAGGCGGCCAAAACTCCCTTGTCCGAGCGGAAGTTTTTTTGCAGCAACACCTTTTTAGGCTCTGTTTCAATGGCGGAATCC
>JAAYFX010000279.1 GCA_012728025.1 Clostridiales bacterium | reverse complement strand
GTACCATATTACATTTCTCTCCGTTGCAAACCTACATTTTTTAACCGGCGTTTTCTTGCATTTTATCACTGGCGCTGACAGCAGCTACTTTTACCAGAGGACGGCTCAGTCTGAGCCAGATAAACATCTGTGTTTACGAACGAAAGTGAAGGAAATATTCGCTGACAATCATGCTCGGTATGGCTATCGGAGGAAACATGCAGCGCTCAATTCGCAGGGAATCACCGTTTCGGAGAAGGTTGTCCGCTGCATAATGAAGCAAGAACAGCTTCACGTTCCCCTGAAAAAAAGACGTGCTTATCGTTCTTATCTCGGAGAGATTACTCCAGCGGTGGATAACATCATCGCTCGGGACTTCCATGCGGATGCTCCTAACAAAAAGTGGCTGACAGATTTAACAGAGTTTTCTATACCGGCAGGCAAGGTGTACCTTTCGCCCATCATCGACTGCTTTGATGGCTTAGTAGTGAGTTGGACGATAGGACCCAGCCCTAATGCTCAACTGGTTAATAAGATGCTCGACTGCGCTATATGCGACCTTCGGGAGGATGAGAAGCCTGTTATCCACTCAGATAGAGGCTGTCATTATCGCTGGCCGGGCTGGATTTCGAGGATGGAGAACGCCGGATTGACGAGGTCGATGTCCAAAAAGGGCTGTTCTCCGGGCAATTCTGCATGTGAAGGATTTTTCGGGCGCCTTAAGAATGAGATGTTTTACAATCGCTCCTGGCAGGATGTGTCGATCGAGGAGTTTATCTTAAGCCTTGATGAATATATACAATGGTATAACGAAAAGAGAATCAAATTGTCCCTGGGGGCAATGAGCCCCTTAGAGTACCGCCGAAACCTTGGATTGGTCGCTTAATTTGTCCAAGTTTTCGTCCGCACCCCCTTACCGGAACAGCAAGCTTCACCGACGTGCATGGTGTAAACAATCTGTCAAAACTTGTAGTAGCCGAGGGAGTCACTATGGCAATAGGTGAAGATACCACCCTAAATGCAGGAACCTATACATGGAGTGATGGAAATGATAGTTGGGAAGCCCCCACTCCCTGAGCACCCCTAACAACCCCCACACTGCGCAGACGCGCAAACACCAAGCAAAACACACAGGGCCGCCCAAGTTTTTGGGCGGCCCGTCTTTATAAAAATTTGAAGGTGCAGGGAGGTAAGCATAAAAACTAGCGACACTAAAAAAAGCCGAGCCACAAATCATGCAGTTTTCCGGTTCATCGCACCACAAAATAAACCCAAGGCAGTCAAGCATAGTTTTGCTTGACTGCCTTGTTTGCCATCCCGCAGAAGAAGCGGCATGGGTCAAGGTCGGGCGCAAGCCCGCGAAGTTTAGCCTTGACTCGTGCCGCTTCTTCTGTCCTCCAAAGGAGGAAATTCGAGAAAATTTTATATTTTCCGCCATTTTGCTTATAAATTTTGCAGAGATTGCATATAAGGAATTAAGCCCACATTAAAAGCTTGAAAATCAGGCTTTACAACCATTAAAAATTAAACAGAAAGGAAGGTGCAAGAAAACAAAATTAAAGGGCGCTTCGTTTGGCGGGGTGCGGAAAGCGGTTGAGGTTTTCAGCCGCATAAGGAGTGTAAAGATTAGGGGTGCAATCTCTCGGTGGGCCAAGGGATTGCCATAAATTTTAAGGAGATGGCGAGGGAGCCGTGAAGCGGTTTCTTCACTGCATCGCAGAGCCTAGCATTATCCGTCGATGACGTAGGTGAGCTACAAACACCGTAAAAAAGGGTAGCTGTCTTAACACACTCCTGCATAATGAAATAGCGTACACAGCATGGCAAATAAACGGGGAACCCCGGTTATTTGTATGGTTTTCCACGCTCTTTTGCAGGAATCGTCTGGAAAGGAGCTGTTTTATATGAGCAGAAATGAAAAGCTGTCTGGTACCGCAAACCGCATAAACCGTGCCCTGCAGCATAGGCTTTCAAGTCTTAGCAGGTTTGGTCAAAGCAAGCATGAGGCCAAGGCCGCTGCTAAGGAGGCCTACCTTCAGGAGCATGGGAATTTGAAGGGCTATAACCCCTCCCGTGTGGAAGGAATTTACTCCATTCGCACCATGGAAACTTACCGCCAGACGGCCAAGGAGTTTGCAAAATGGGCAGCCAATAAAGGCTGTAAGAATGCTAACAAGATAAGTCGTGAGATTGTGGGTGAGTACCTTCAGGAGCGACAGTCTAATGGCAAAAGCCCATGGACCACAAGCAAGGACATGGCGGCTTTAAACAAAACCTTCGGTTTCGGCCTTACTAAAGCAGAGCTAGGCTTGCAAAGCCGAAACCTAAACACAATCATACGAAGTCGGAATCCGACGGAAAATGACAAGCGGGATTTTGGCAGAGATAAAGACCAAATCACCTTTGCTAAGGCCACAGGCTGCCGCCGTCAGTCGGTGACGGCGGTACGGCTCAAGAACTGTATTAGGAACGGCGACGGAAAGATTGTCGCCGTAAAACTCACAGAAAAAGGCGGCAGGGAGCGCACAGTTCCAGTCTTAAATGATTATAAGGAAAGGCTTACTGAAGTAGTGGACAAGCGCCCCC
>JAAYFX010000278.1 GCA_012728025.1 Clostridiales bacterium | reverse complement strand
TCTATAATTCCAGAAGACCCCATTCCGCCAATAAGATGCTGACTCCCAACGAAAAGGAGGCTGTGTTCAGACAAAATATTTGAACCAATAACACTTTTAGATGTCCACTATATTGACAGTAGTCCAATCAGGTTTTGCCTTAAATACCCCATAAACTATGAGAGCGTGGCTTTGTTTTCCACGCTCTCATAGTTTATATTTTCTGCATAAATCTGATTACAGCTCCTGCGGCTTTGCTATATGGTCAGTGTACCGTTTTCGTCCTCTAAGACTATCATAATTTTTTCCTGCTCACCTGTAACGGCATTTACATATATGATAAAGCGCTGCTCATTTATATCCTCACACTCATACTCATGGCAGAGTATCTCCCTTTGTCCGGAGTTTGGGATAAGAACAGTGCCGGAGCCCAAAACCGTCAGCTCCTCGGGAACCTTGCCTTCGGCAGTTTCAAGGGAAACCTCAACCGCAGGCAGTTCCCTTTGATAGTGGGAGGTTATATAGCCGCTTGCCTCAAAGCTTTGCAGGCTTCCGTCGTCAAGGGCAATGCCCACTTTTAAAAGGTCAGAGTAGCAGACAATCCCCTCCTGAACCCAAGCAAAGTTTGCCGTTAGGATATTATCGCTTATGAGGTAATAGCTTTCCTTCATATCCGTGTATCCACGGCGTTCTAAAAAGGTTTTTGCCATGTCTATGGCTTCCTTGGGGCTAAGCTGGGCGGTTTCAACATAGCGGGAGTTTAAAACCTGATACACAAATCCGCCGACCTTACTCACAGTTACGCTGACATTTGCGTTTCCAAGCTGGGTCTCAAAGGTGTAAGAAGGTATTTTTCCATTTACCTCCCCTGTGGGATAAACCTGCTCGGCCCTTACGCCCAGAAAACGTGCGGCAGCCTTTCTGCCCTCGGATTTGTCTATCTCCTGCTTCCCCTCAAGCATTCTGGGCTGTATATCCGCTATATGCTCGGAAAAAGGACCGTCATAGATAAGCGCCGGAATTTCCGGAAACTCGACCTCCGCCACTGCCATGCTGTCTCCTGCTGTCTGGGGAATAAATTCACCCTCCCGCTCATCAAAGTTTTTGAGGGTTCTTTCGTATTGCTCCAAGCTTACAAGACCGCTGCCCATGGTTTCCTGTATAGATTTTAGGTTCATCGTCAAAACCGTGGCAGTATCGGAAAGAGACTTTAGGTTTTCCTTTTCCTCCCCGGTAAACTCCTGTCCGGAAGCCGCCTTTTGGGACAAGGCAAAGGCATAGTCACCCACCTTGTTTATAAAGGCCGTGGTCTTTTCAAGCTCCGTTGAGGAAAAGGGCAAAATGCCCATTGCCATATCCGCTGTTTGTGCCTTTGCAAATACCTCGCTGCAAACAGCTCCCGCCATGCCCGAGGAGGTTACGAGAAGGCTCTTTTTCAAGGCATTGTCAAGGTCAGAAACCCCGGTGACCAGCTCCTCAAAAGCGTGGCGGTAGTTAGTGGCTATATACCTGTCGTTTTTTATGCATCTGTTTATAGAAACCACCGAAACCGCGCTTGCCGCCACAGCAACTATGGAGAGCAGAGTAATTATTGTTATCGCTGTTCTTTTTTTCATATGAAAACACCCCTTTTGTGGCTATGTTTCCACAAT
>JAAYFX010000307.1 GCA_012728025.1 Clostridiales bacterium | reverse complement strand
GAAATGCTAGATCATGCTGAGCCAATCTTTGTTTTGTCCAAGTTTGGCCAGACCAAAGAGATGCCGCGCAACAAGGCGGACAACATGATTTTTCGCCGCCCAATTCCTTTTGCCCCGGCAATGACCGCATTGCAGGAAGGCATTACGCCCCCTGCACAGACCATGCAGTACGAAGACGTACCGGTAAGCATGAAGCAATATGGTGCCTGGACGAAGATCACCGACAAGGTGCACGACCTGGCAGAGGATCCGGTGCTGAAAGACGCTGCTGAATTGTCTGGAGAACAGGCTGGAGAAACCAAAGAGATGCTGCTTTGGGGAACCCTTAAGGGCGGCACCAGCGTAGCTTACGCCAACGGCACCGGTCGTGAGGAAGTTAACAGCAAAATTACTCTGGCAATGGTGCAGGGGGCAACCAGGTTCCTGAACGCGCAGCGGGCAAAGAAGGTGACAAGTATGCTTTCTTCCAGCCCGAACTACGCAACCAAGGCGGTTGAAGGCGGGTTCATCGCGTTTTGTCACACCGACTGTGACGCGGACATCCGTGCTTTGCCGGGTTTCAAGGCGGTGGCGGATTACGGCTCGCGGCAACCGTTGTGCCCGGAAGAGCTGGGCACCTGTGAAACCATTCGTTTCATTACCAGCCCGCTGTTGCTTCCTTTTGAGGATGCTGGCGGCCCAGCCGGAGAAATGAAAAGCACTGGCGGTACCAATGCGGATGTGTACCCGATCGTCGTTGTGGCGAAGAATTCCTACGCACACGTGCCGCTTAAAGGCAAGTCTTCCATTGTTCCGAAGGTTAAAAACCCGGACAACGTGGACAAGACTGACCCTTTGGGGCAGTGGGGGTTTGTGTCCTGGAAGATGTGGGACGCAAACACAATTCTGAACCAGCTGTGGATGATTCGGCTGGAGGTTGGGGTCACCAAGTTGTGATTCGCACAGCCCGTCCTGGGCTTCCTGGGGCGGGCTTTCAACATTAACACCGAGAGAAGAGCATGATTGACCATAACACCCTGCCATACATTGATCTTGGCGCTTCTACAGAAGTGCTGCGCGAGTATGCAAAGGAACATTTTGGCAAAGTGATTCACCCGTCGGCCAAGCCGGAGACCGTGGTGGATCGGTTTGCATCCATCTATTTTGAAGAAACCGGGGTGGAGTTGGCCCCGGTTGAGCAGCCAGCTGGTGATGGGGATGGTGATCCTAAAGAAGATGAGCCGGAACGCAAGCCAATAGCGGCGACCATCTTGGTGCACGACGATGAGAAGGATCCATCTCCCATTTGCGGATCGGTCCAGTACCAGGCGTATCGGATAAAGCGAAACACCAATGTCAGGGTCAGTATGCCAATCCTTGAAACGTTAAAAAACGCCAAGAATACGGTGTACGACCCGGAGACCATGGTTGCCAAAGAGGTTGCCGCGTATCCATTTAGTATAGTGGAATACCACTACGAATGAAAACATATCTGCGCATAATCCAGGACGCATGGCTGGAGGCCGGCTTGTCCGGCCCAGGGCCTTCTACTGTTGCT
>JAAYFX010000368.1 GCA_012728025.1 Clostridiales bacterium | reverse complement strand
CCCAAAGCCAATCAAAGTTGGCCGTGCTTCAATGTGGTTAGAGTCTGAGATTATGGAGTTGATTGATCATATGGCTAATTCACAAAGATCTGTATAGTCTTTTTTAGTTAAGCTAAAGTGGCTCAACAATAACGTTGGGCCATTTTTTTGTTCTTAAGATGTATTTTTGTTTAATAACTATAGTGAAGGCTGAGTGCGAGACGTGACTAGCCCTGTAGCCACTTTGTAGGGGGCTAATTTTTCAAATTTATTAAACGGCTTGCTGTATTTTTTAGTGTTTGAGCGGGTCTAACGCAGAAAATCTAACCATAAACTCCTGTCTGGCTCAGGTGGATCGTTCTTTAGTAGTGTTATAAATAACTGTAACTTGAAACGAGACCAGACATGAGTTTTTCCAGCCTCGATACTTTTAAGATATTGATTAAAAAGTACAAGATCATTTCTCTTGTATAAGAAAGCAGGCTTCTTTGGGTCTGCGGTGCAGTGAATTAACAAGAAGAATCTTTGGGGGTCGTTAGGATAAGGACGCCTCTCAAGAATTATTGATGGTGTTGTATGGCAGGGAGTCAGGTGATGGATTGAGTCTTTAAAGGAAAAATCTTCTGGCTCAGTCAACATTAAAAAGTCTCTATAACTATATTTCCAAAAAGTACTTCCTTGGCTATGTAGAACTTTCCCTGAAGCACTTTGCCACAAGGCAGTGAAATCGGAGGGAAGAGAGCCTAATTTAGCTTTAGCATGATGCACCATCTCGCTAGAAATCTGCTGTATTTCTCTCCAGAAGTAAATGGGTTTTTGGCCGAAAAAGTTGTACCTCCTTATGCCCCAGGTTTCATGCCAACAACGAACCCTTTCATAATCAACCTTTGAGTTAAAGTCGATGAATTGGTCCGTCTCGGAACGGAGGTTGAAGGAGGGGTGATGATCAGTGTCTACTCTATGGTTTTTCGTAATATATAAACCCCAAGCTAGTGCATGCTCGAGTGGATTAGAAAAAATGCGAATGGAGCTGGATTTTGAAAAACCGCTTGTCTTGATCTGATCAGGGTCATCTTTCAAAAAAACGTGATGCATGATTTCTAGAGCAGCATCCGCATCGATTTTACTAGGAAAGAAAAGCAGAAAGTTAAGGAGAGGAACCCCTTGCTGGTTTAGCTCGGGAGTCATCAAGCCTTTAAGTAGGATTTTTTGTTTGGCACATCGCGCTCTAACCTTTTTCCAGCTTTTTTGCATCATTTGATACGTATCAAGAGGAGTAGGTGATCCTGCCTGTTCCCAAAGTTTTGATTTTTCACCTCGACAATCATAAGGGTGATGCTTTGAACTGGCTGTAATTACTACGCTTAAGGCATAGTAGTTGAGGTGATCCTTGTAGTATCCGCAAAGTCCTTTTATCCGTTCAACCAATTCTGCATTGAGTCGCTTTTCTGCTTGTTTGCTTAAGTCATATAAAGAAAGTTTGCCATGTTTAGGCATCATTTTTTTCAAGCCATTTTCAGTCTCACTTTTATAATTATTAT
>JAAYFX010000002.1 GCA_012728025.1 Clostridiales bacterium | reverse complement strand
TGAGCATTAATTCCGCTTTTGAGCTTACCTTGGATGAGGCATTAAGAATACGTTTTGGGTTTTTTAGAACATTGCCTATATACTCTTTAAGCTGTTCTTCTGACAGGCTCTTTTCATTGTCATTCAGCGCTTTTTCCAGCGTTTCTGCCAGCTCACATATCAGCTCTTCCTGCTCAATAAGATAGCCTTTTGTGAAATCCGAAACAGCCATGCTGTGAATTATGTAATCGATTTTATAATCAGCCAACAGCTTTTCAAGTACGGATTCCACGCTTTCAACATCCGTAACTATATAAAATTTTATTGGCAGGTTTACATTTTCTTCAGGCATCACCGCTGTTTCAGAAACCACATAGTGTACAATAAATTCAGGCTCTCTTTTACCTGATGCGCCTAATCCCTCAGCAATATATTCTGCTAGGGCCTCATAAATACAGGCGGCAAGGCTTCCCGTACTTGTATTGCTGATTTTTCTGACACCGTCAATCGCCTCAGCAGTTCCGCCGGCTGTAATCATTATATGTTTTATTTTGACCACATCCTATTCAATTGTGCCATGTATCTCTTTATTCTTTGTCTGGATGATTTTGTTTCTCTCATCCAAAACCAGTATTTTCGGCTCAAAGGTTTTAGCCTCATTTTCATCCATCAAGGCATAGGCAATGATAATCACCCTATCCCCCACCTGAACAAGCCTTGCGGCGGCACCGTTAATACAGATGGTACCGCTGCCGGCCTCGCCGTCGATTGTATATGTTTCAAACCGTTCACCGTTATTTATGTTAACGATTTGAACCTTTTCTCCCGCCAAAATGCCGGACTTTTCAAGCAACTCACTATCTATCGTTACGCTGCCCACATAATTAATATCCGCCTGCGTAATAGTAGCTCGGTGCAGTTTACTTTTGAATATATTTAAAAGCATTTCAAATACCTCGGTTCATATCGATAATATTCTGTTGTCGATAAGTCTTGTTTTCCCAAACTTTACAGCCACAGCCGCCAGAGCTTTCCTTCCTGATTCGATGTGCTCTATGTCCTCAAGGGTTTCTCCGTCAAGGATATTGATATAGTCAATGGAAGCAAGACTTTGACATTGTATATGCTCTCCTATTATTTTAATCAATCTTGCGGCACTTCTGCAATCATCAGCTTCGGAGCTAAGATAATCTTCTGCCTTTTGCAGGCTCCCGCTAAGGCATATTGCCTGACTTCGCTCATGAGGGGTCAGATAGACATTTCTGGAGCTTAGGGCAAGACCGTCAGCCTCCCTAACGATTGGGCAAACTACCACCTCCACCGGAATATGCAGGTCACGAACCATTTTTTTGATTATAAGTGCCTGCTGGGCATCCTTTTGTCCAAAGTAAGCCCTGTCCGGCCTGACAATGTTAAAAAGAACATTGACAACAGTTGTTACGCCCTTGAAATGAGCCGGCCGTGATGCTCCGCAGAGCTTTTTTGTAATATCCCCCGTCACTTCCACCGCTGTGGACGAGGACGGAATATATATTTCGTCTACTTCGGGATAAAAGACAATATCGGCACCGGCTTCACACGCCAACTTATAGTCACGGTCAATGTCCCTCGGATAGCTTTCATAGTCTTCTTCGGGGGCAAATTGCGTCGGATTTACAAACACGCTTACTGCAACCAAGTCGTTTTGGGCTTTTGCCTCTCTAATGAGAGATAAATGGCCTTCATGCAAATATCCCATTGTTGGCACAAAGCCCAGTGTTTTATCCCGACGGTTCATACTTCCAAGCCAAGCTTCCAGTTCGGCTGTTGTTTTAATTATACTCATTACATTTCCTTTTCATATGAATGTAGTTTTTTCAAAACCTCATCACTTATCGAGAAAGTATGCTGTTTCTCCGGAAACTGCTGTGTCCTGACATCACTGATATATTCGCTGATTGAATCTGTAATTGTGCTTTTTAAATCGGCATATTTTTTAGCAAATTTCGGTGTAAAGTCGGAATACATACCCAAAAGGTCATTCACGACCAACACCTGCCCATCGCAATATCTGCCCGCCCCAATGCCAATCGTCGGTATTTTAACTTTTTCTGTAATGATATGCGCAAGGGCTTCGGGAACAGCTTCAAGCACTATGGCAAAAGCACCTGCTTCCTCAAGGGCCAACGCATCTTCAATCAGAGCCTTTGCCGCACTTTCCTCCTTGCCCTGCACCTTAAATCCGCCAAAGACATTGACAGACTGAGGCGTAAGGCCAATATGACCCATAACGGGAATTTGTGCCCTTACAATGGCTTTAACCGTATCCGCCATGCTTTTGCCGCCTTCCAGCTTAACAGCATTCATTTGGGCTTCCTGTATGAAGCGGCCTGCATTTCGTATTGCCTCGTCGGCACTGGTATGATAAGTAAGAAAAGGCATATCTCCGATAAGCATGGCATTTTTTGCACCCCTTGCCACACATTTGCAATGATAAAGCATCTCGTCAATGGTGACCTCCACTGTCGAATCTCTGCCTTGCACCACCATGCCGAGGGAATCTCCAACCAAAATTGCATCGATGCCGCAATCATCAAGAATCTGTGCCATCGAATAGTCATAACCGGTAAGCATAGTAATTTTCTTGTTATTTTTCTTTGCGTCTAAAAATGATAGTCTTGTGAATTTACTCGGCATATGATGTTTCCTCCAAAACCTGTTTAAGTTTTTCAACTTGTTCATGTGTCAGCCTTTTGTTCTCAAGCATCTGGACTGTTTTAAGCGACATTGATTTATAATAATCCAGCTCGGAAGGAAGCCTTGCCTCAAGAGCTTGCAAGTGAAGATTTATAGTGTTCAAATCCCCACGTACGATTGGGCCTGTCAGAGCCTCAATCGGGCCTTTTTCCTGAATGTTGGCCAGTGTCGCTTCAATGAGCGGGCCAATCGCTTGAATAATATCCTCCCTTTTCATGCCTGCTGCTTCAAAAAATCGGATGCCACTTTCTATAAGCGTCACTAAAAAGTTTGAAACCACACAGGCTCCCGCATGATATAAGGGCTTGTTTTCAGATTTAATCAAGCTATATTTTCCGCCTGTCTTGTCTAAAATAGTTTTGGCTGCCTGAACAGCCTTTTCTGTTCCTTCAATGGTAAACCATGCCTTTTCGAGCCGGTCAGCACTTTCAGCAGCTTCACCGAAACTTTGAAGCGGATGTATGCAGCCGACTGCACATCCTGCCAACTTCAAGCCCGCAAGAACATCCGACGGATGGGCTCCGCTGACATGGAGCCATGTGTTTTCGGTATCAATGCAATGTTCATTGATTAAGGATAAAGCCTTGCTGTCAATTTCCTCTAAAGCTTGGTCCGGAACAGTGATGAAGATGATGCTGCTGGAATTGGCCAAATCCGTTATATTATCAAATTTTTGGGCTGACGCAAGCATTGCCGCTTCCTGAGCCGACTTTGCCGTCTTGCTGTAATAGCCCGAAATTTTTAAGCCATGGTTCTTAAAATAAAGGCCGAGAGCCTTTCCAACCTTTCCAGCACCGATAAATCCAATTTTCAAAAGCATCACCTCGATATAATGTTTACAGCCCTTTAATTCATACAAGCATTTCCGATAGTTGAGGTTTTCAGGTAATTAGTTAAAAAGGAACAAAAAAAATCCTTTTCATCTGCATTGCCGCTCTGAAGGCAGAGCAACCCCTTAGATAGAAGAAAAGGACATCTTAATCACAATTAAATCGGATATAACTGTCTCTGTCACAAAGGATCAAAGCAGATTTTTTCGTTCTTAAAAAACCTCAGTTAGCGTACAGTTCACTTGATATTGATACCGTCGCTTATATAGTTTTTAAAGACACCATATGGAGATTGTAAGCTAAGTTTATATAAATTGCAAGTATTTTATTTGGCATTTCATGATATGCCGCAAAGGATTATCATTTTAAAGCAATAGGCGGAGGTGCCCTATGGAAATTTATTTGCAGGGGGGCTGTTTTTGGGGCAGCCAGTACCGCACAGGCATTTATTATACACATGGGCAGGATGTGCCTGTAATTGAGGCGGCTATGAAGTCTTTGGAAAAAAGGCATATGATTACAAGATTAGAAAACAATGAGCGTTCGTTGACGAAGGCTTGCTCTCTTCTTATTAACAACCACAACACTATGCCATTAAGCCCCGAAGAACTAACACTAATTAAAAATATGCTTCTTTGCCACATTAAATATAACCATGATTTAGAAGTATTGTAACAGGAGGGTTCATGAAAGAAATACACGGAAAATATAACACCGCCAAAATATTCACCGAGGTTTTGGATGATACTTCGGCAGAGCAGATAAAAACTTTGCTTAACCAAGAGTTTACAAAGGGGGCAAAGATTCGGATAATGCCCGATGTCCATGCCGGCGCAGGCTGCACCATAGGCACTACAATGACAATCACCGACAAAGTTGTTCCAAACCTTGTGGGCGTTGATATTGGCTGCGGCGTACTTGTTGCTAAAATTCAAGGCGAGGTTAAATCGAGCCTAGAGGATATTGACAAGGCCATAAGAAGCTTTATTCCCGCAGGTTTTTCAATCCATGAAAAGGTGAAAGCAGGCTTTCCCCCTTTGCAAAACCTCCGATGCTTTAATGCTGTGGATATAGACCGTGCCAAGCGCTCTTTAGGCACACTTGGCGGCGGCAATCATTTTATCGAAATTGCAGAAGATGAAAATAAAGCCTTTTATCTGCTTATTCATTCCGGCAGCCGCCGCCTTGGTTTGGAAGTGGCAAATCACTATCAGAAAAAGGCAATCGCTTCCCTTAAACGTAACAATATTCCTGATGCTCTGGCATATTGCGAGGGCAGGCTGTTTGATGATTATATCCACGATATGAAGATTATTCAGGAATTCGCCTTACAAAACCGCATAGAAATCCTCCGCATTATTTGCGAGCATTCTCCCATTGTCTACACAGATTATTTTCAGACTGTCCACAACTATATAGACACCAAAGCCATGATACTTCGCAAGGGTGCCGTCAGCGCACAGAAAGGTGAAAAGCTTATAATTCCTATCAATATGCGTGATGGCTCCCTGCTTTGTACAGGCAAGGGTAATCCCGACTGGAACTATTCGGCCCCTCATGGTGCCGGACGCATTTTGAGCCGTACCCAAGCGAAAAAGGCTTATACCCTTGATGAATTTACAAAGCAAATGGACGGTATCTATACTACCTCTGTCAGTGCTGGCACCTTGGACGAATGTCCCATGGCATATAAAAGCATAGACGAAATACTGAAAAATATTGGTGACACAGTAGAGGTTATCGGCAGACTTCGCCCAATATACAATTTCAAAGCCGGAGATACTCCCAGAAAGGGAAAAGGATAAGCGGGTTTTTATAAAAGTATGGCGTAAGTCGCAAACTTTTAGGGTAAGAAAATTAATCGTAATGTAGCCCAAAAACTTAAGGGTCTGGTGCATATAGAAAAAATTATCATAATAATAAAAATTCTTAAAACAGACGGAGGTGCTCTATGGAAATTTATTTGGCAGGGGGCTGCTTTTGGGGCAGCGAAAAATATTTGGCTTCGATTCTCGGGGTTTTATCCACAGAGGTGGGCTATGCCAACGGAAACACCGAAAATCCCAGTTATGAAGATGTTTGCTATAAAAACACAGGACACGCCGAGGCTGTCCGTGTCTCCTATGACCCTGATGTTTTGCCTTTAAGCTTTCTGCTGTCCCTTTATTTTGACTCTGTTGACCCTCTTGCGGTAAATCGCCAAGGGGGAGATACGGGCAGTCAGTATCGTACGGGCATTTATTATACACATGAGCAGGATGTGCCTGTAATTGAGGCTGCCATGAAAGCTTTGGAAAAGCGCTTGGGCAGGCCCTCGGCCATTGAGGTGAAGCCTTTGGAAAACTATTATCCCGCCGAGGAATACCACCAGAAGTATCTGGACAAAAACCCCAATGGCTACTGCCACATCGGCAAAGGGCAAATTGAAAAGGCGGCGAAGGCTCTTGTAAACCCTGCCGATTATGAGCCGAGAGACAAGGCGGCTCTCAAGGGAGAGCTTAGCCCCCTGCAATTTGAGGTGACCCAAAACAGCGCCACCGAGCCGCCCTTTAGGAACGAATTTTTTGACAGCTTCCACTCGGGCATTTATGTGGACATCACCAGCGGCGAGCCACTTTTTGTCTCGGCGGATAAGTTTGACTCCGGCTGTGGCTGGCCAAGTTTTTCAAAGCCCCTTGACCCCAATACAGTCCTTGAGAAAAAGGATTTTAGCCACAGCATGGTGCGGACAGAAGTGCGCAGTCGTGTTGGGGGCGCCCATCTGGGTCATGTGTTTTCCGACGGCCCGCAGGAAACAGGCGGCCTTCGCTATTGCATCAACAGCGCCGCCCTGCGTTTTATCCCCAAGGAGGATATGGAAAAGGAAGGGTATGGAGCGTTTTTACACTTTGTAGATTAAAAAACCCGTCCCTGCTTTCAACGTTGAAAACAGGGACGGGTTTTAGCATAAAAGGCGGAAATGCCTTGCCCCATTGGGCAGATATTTTCCAAAAGACTTTAGGCTCAAAGGTTTAATAGTCTCTGGGCAAGACTGAAATACAGCACCAGAGAAATTGCGTCCACAACTGTGGTGATAAGGGGCGCTGCCATAATCGCTGGGTCAATCTTCAAAGATTTAGCCAAAATTGGCAACAGACCGCCTACGGTTTTGGCTAAAATAACTGTGAAAAACAAGGCAAGGGATACTGTTATTGAGATAGCAGTGCTATCGGGATAGGTCAGCATCAGCCGGCCGAAATTCACAAGGCTTAAGGCCGCTCCCACAAGAGCGCTGACCCGCACTTCCTTCCACAAAACACGAAACAAATCCGAAGACTCAATCTCTCCCACTGTCATGCCTCGGATGACAAGAGTGCTGCTTTGGCTGCCAGCGTTTCCGCCTGTGTCTGTAAGCATGGGGATAAAACTTACAAGCAGGGGCACTGCCGCAAAGGCCGCCTCATACCGTCCCAAAATTCCACCTGTAATCATGCCGGAAACCATCAGTATCAAAAGCCAAGGGAAGCGGTTTTTCGCCAGCTCAAAAACGCTTGCCTTCAGGTAAGGATGCTCTGAAGGGCTCATGGCCGCCATACGCTCGAAGTCCTCTGTGGCCTCCTCTTGTAAAACATCCATCACGTCGTCAACGGTGACAATACCCACAAGCCGCCCTTCCAAATCTACAATGGGCAGGGCCAGAAGGTCATACTTCATCATGCGCTGGGCCACAAGCTCTCTGTCCTCTGTGGTTTTGGCTGTGATGAGCTTTTTTTCCATCAAGTCGTCAATGCGGCTGTCATCCGGAGCCAAAAGTAGTTCCCGCACTGTGATAACACCTTCTAAAATGCGGCTGTCATCTATGACATAACAGGTATAAATCTGCTCACTTTCCGCCCCGTCTCTTCGTATTTTCCCAATAGAATCACTGACGGTCATGCTTTTGCGCAGGTCTATAAACTCTGCTGTCATAATGCTGCCTGCCGAATTTTCGGGATACTGTAAAAATTCGTTAACAAGGCTGCGAGTTTCGGGCTTTGTGTTTTTGAGCACCTTTCGCACCATATTGGCCGGCAGTTCCTCCAGCATATCCACCAAGTCGTCTACATAAAGCTCTGCGATGATTTCGTGGATTTCCTCATCGCCCATAGCCGAGATGATGTGCTCCTGAACGTCGCCGTCAAGCTCGGCGAAAACCTCCGCCGCCTGCTCCTTATGCAAAAGGCGGAACACTCGCATAGCCTGCTCCCGAGGCAACTCATCCATAAAACCGGCAATGTCCACCTCGTTTTCCTCTGCCAACGCCAGACGCAACGCCGCATAATCCTTGCTCTTTAAAAGAGCATAGGGTAGTTCAAGTCTGTTTCCCATGTTGAGACACCTCCAAATAATAGTAAGTTTTGGACAAGGCATCAACAAGACAGGATATTTTCGCAAATAAACACAAAAACACCGCAGACCCACATTATCCCTTACGGGCATGGGTTGGCTGCGGCGCTCCGAAGGATGGGCAAGGCCCTTGCCCCGACGTCTATGACGCTCTCGGGACAGGAAGGCAGAGGCCGAGCCTCGGAACGTCACTGTCTGTATTGATACTTCGACCTCGGTATTTCACCCTGCTCCCTCCTTTTAAATCAGTTATTTTCAGCAATCTTAAATAAAATTGCCAGATACCTGATTAGTATAACACAAAAACCCAGCCTCTTCAATGGTTTTTCCCTGTCTTTGGAGAGTCCTTTTCTTTTTTTATATATACTTCCCATAAAACGGTGCGAAACTCTTGTTTACTAACTTAAAAATGCTATCTTAAAAAGGTTAACGACGGGGGCTGGGTTTTTGGGAACCTAGGCTATACTTTTGCATAGGCTGAGTGCAGGAGGTGATTGCCTTGTTTTCCGGCTGTCGATTTTCCCAGCTTAGCAACTGCCCGCCTGACGCACGAGCCGCCCTTAAGGGCAGTCCGGCGCAGCCCAAACTACGTGGCACAGTGGATTTTTACCAGCGCAAGGACGGTGTTCTTCTGGTGGCAGAGGTCTGGGGTCTGCCCGCCCCTGTTACAAGCTGTGCTGTCCCCATTTTCGCCCTTCACATCCACGAGGGCGGAAGCTGTACCGGAACCGCTGAAGACCCCTTTGCCAATGCGGGTGCCCACTACAACCCAGAACTTTGCCCTCATCCCGCCCATGCAGGCGATTTGCCGCCCCTATTCGGCAACTGCGGCTATGCCTTTTTGGCTGTTTTCACTAACCGTTTCTCTATTAACGATGTGCTTGGCCGTACGGTGATTATCCATAGCGAACCGGACGATTTCAAAACCCAGCCTGCGGGAAATGCTGGGGAGAAAATCGCCTGCGGCATAATTCGCAGCTTTAGGAAAAGATCCCGCTAAGCAAAAAAGGTCCGCCTTTGGTGTCCCTCACATAAAGAAGTTTGAGACACCAAGGCCAATCTTAACGATGAAACGGTATAGCGTTATGCTATGCCGTTTTTTCTGTTTCTTGCTCTTTGCTGCGTATATGATCCTGAAATAACTCTTCCATCTCTTCTGCCGACGGCATATTGCCAATGCCAACTCCGTTATAATAGACATCAATGGGATAAACTTTCTTACCGTCGATTACCTGCTTTTGCGAAACTTCGATGCGGCTAATGAATTCATTGACAATGGTGGGCGTTAATTCTTTGATATGGGTATATTTCCTAGCTTGTTCAATAAAGCGCTGCACGTCATCCGCTTTGCTTTTGCTATTTTCATGTGTTCTTTCAAGTTCATTTGCAAGAATGGATAATTCTTTTTGCTCCGTTTCATAGCCTCTTGGATGTATATTAAAAAAGTAGACACTCAAAAGAGTAGAGTAGTATAATTAAGTAGACACAAACAAGGAGGGAAAAGCTATGAGCACTTATCGAAAGTATGATGATGATTTTAAGCAAAGTCTCGTCAATC
>JAAYFX010000277.1 GCA_012728025.1 Clostridiales bacterium | reverse complement strand
TTGTGCTTTGTCAAGTACTTTTTTCCTCGACTCGCCTTTTTTCGACTTTAGGAATTAGCCCCCTTGAGCGGAGCTTGTTTATAATAGCACCACATAACACAATTGTCAACTACTTTTTTCCCTTTTTCCCGCTTAATTTATAACATTTTTTTATTTTTCCTTTTTTGTCTAAATATAGTATATTTAATCAGCTCTAATGCCAAATGTAGTGGCATCCTCCCAAGCAATTAATTTCCTGAGAGGATGCCATATAGATATACATTAATATTATACTGCTGGCTTCTTGTTTTGGCACCTTATCTGTCGGAGCCATTGCCATTATCGGAAGCCTTCGCCTTTGAAAAAACTGCGGCAAGGTCCATATTATTATATGCTTCCGTAAATTCTATCTCAACTTCCCCTGCCCAGCCCTCTGTAAGGGTGGTAAACTCCTCCTGAGCAATTATCTGTCTTAATGTCCAAAACTCTGTTTGAGATAGCTGCTCAACAACGGTATCTGCGGCTAAGGGCAGACGCATTATAATATGGTATCCGTATTCCGTTTCGACAATTGTGGATAACTCGTATTCTCCAAGTCTCTGCACCGTCTTTTCAAAGGTCTCGGTCATCCTGCCGGAAAGAAAGGTATAGCCATCAGTGTAGTAAGCTGTGCCGGGGTCTTCACCATCGGAGATTATAAGCTGGTTCATGCGGGCTTCTCTCTCTAAGGGGTCCTTTATAGCTGACAGCTCTGACAAGATTGCCTCTGCCCTTGCCTTTTTAGCGGCTATTTGTTTTGCAGGAAGTTTTGTATTTGTATAGTCAACAGTGGAAAGAAGAATATGCTTTGCCCTCATATAGCCCAGTTTGTTCCCTTGTTCACTTATGGTTTGCTGGTCTAACTTTTCTCCTTCTAGTCCATACATTTCTTCAAAGACTCTTTGATAAAGAGCGCTTACCTCATTTACCTTATTGTAAACAGCCTTTGAAAGGTATACCGTGGCCATATAATCTATGAAGGCTTGCTCGTCACCATTACCATAATTTATAACGTTTTGCTGCCAGTTTGCCTCCAGCATTACCTTATCGACCTCATTAAGCTTGATACCCATATCTTTTGCTTTAATCTGGAGGGAGCTGTATTGTTTTATGGTATCAATAGCGTTTTGCATAACATATTCACGGTTTGTCATGCTGTTGTCAAGTCCGCAGGGGGCATCCCAGTCTGTGATTTCCCCGAAATAGGCCTCCAAATTGCTTACATCATATATATACCAATAAAAAAGTTCATCCCAGTTAATGTTCATTCCGTCTACTGTCATCATAGTTTCTCTGCGGGGATAGGCGTTATAAGCATCGCTATATTCACCTTCTGCCTCTTGAGAAGGAAGCACCTCCGGCGCCTCGCTCTCAGGAGCGGAGGTTTCTTCTGTTTCCTCCGGAGCCTCTTTTTCATCTCGGCTTTCTATGGGTGCGCCGCTATATGATAAAAGCTGGCTGCTCTGGCAGCCGGCAAGCATAAAAATACTTGCGGCAACTGCAATCAGCATATAGATACGTTTTGTCATCTTGTACTCCTTATATTATAATGTATACAAATGTTTAATTCTAAAAAGCGGCTCCGCCAAAGGGGAAATACCGCCATCTTTATATAATACCACCGGAGACTTGTCGTAACAAGTCAATTTTGTAAATAATCTAAGCTCAATCTTTAGCTTCCTGCACTCCCGCAAGCCTGTAATCAGCAACAAATTTCCGTGCCGCTTCAATAATCCGTCTGTTGGAGGACAAGCGAAGGCTTATGCAGGGTTTTTTTCCGGCCTCAACCTTAACACGACCCTTATATTCCGGCTGTCCATATAGTGCGGATACCTTTTCCATGTCAAACTCAGCGAGGGTAAATCGCAAAAATCCCGCCTTCTGAGAAATTTCCGAAATCTTTGCCCCTTGGGCCTCTCCCCGAAGCAGGGCAACATGGACAAGGGCATTTACGGCAGGGGGTGGGTCGCCAAAACGGTCGATAAGCTCATCTGTAAGGTCGTCGGCTTCCTCCTCAGTTCGTATCATGGCTATGCGCCTGTATAAATCCATACGTTGTTCAGAGCTTGGGACATAGCTGTCAGGGATATTGGCCGTAACGGCAAGGTCGGCGCTGCATTCGGTATAAACCTTGGGCTTTTCGCCTTTTTCCTCTAAAACTGCCTCCTCAAGCAGCTTCAAGTACATATCATATCCTACATCTATAAGATGGCCGCTTTGTTCAGCTCCCAAAAGGTTGCCTGCGCCCCGTATCTCCAAGTCACGCATAGCAATTTTAAAGCCGGAGTTAAACTCCGCAAATTCCCGTATGGCAGACAAACGCTTTTCCGCAACCTCTGTCAAAACCTTATCCTTGCGGAAGGTAAGGTAGGCGCTGGCCCGCCGTGAGGACCTGCCCACCCTGCCCCGAAGCTGATGGAGCTGGGCAAGACCCAGCTTGTCGGCATCTTCAATAATCAAGGTGTTTACGTTGGGAATGTCTATGC
The DNA here is from genome assembly GCA_012728025.1 of Clostridiales bacterium. GTDB lineage: Bacteria > Bacillota > Clostridia > Oscillospirales > Oscillospiraceae > UBA2658. The sequence continues at coordinate 720 of JAAYFX010000277.1, read as the reverse complement.
CCGTTTCTATTATCGTTGTGCAGACCAGCACCTGAGTGTCACCGGAAACCATGCTTTCCATAACATTTGAAAGAGTTTCCTCGTCCATCTGTCCGTGAGCTACGGACAGGGACACATCCTCCAGCAGCTTGCTTATTCTGGAGGCCGTGCGCTCTATGCTTTCAATGCGGTTGTGGATATAATAAACCTGACCGCCCCTTAAAACTTCACGTCTTATGGCATCTGCCACAAAGGCCCAGTCATGCTCCATAACATAGGTTTGCACAGGCAGCCTGTCAGAGGGCGGCTCCTCAATGGTGGACATGTCCCGAAGACCCGAAAGAGCCATATTAAGGGTTCTGGGAATTGGCGTTGCCGAAAGGGTAAGACAGTCCACCTGCTTTGCAAGCTCCTTTAGCCTTTCCTTGTGGCTGACACCGAAGCGCTGCTCCTCATCCACCACCAAAAGCCCCAGTTGCTTAAAGCTTATATCCTTTTGAAGAAGCTTATGAGTGCCTATAACAAGGTCAGTTTTGCCGCTGCGCATATTTTCAAGGGTTTTTTTAAGCTGGGCACCTGTGCGGTAGCGGTTTAAAATTTCAATATTTATGGGAAAACCGTGAAAACGCTGCATAGCCGTATTATAGTGCTGCTGGGCCAAAACCGTTGTTGGAACCAAAATTGCCGCCTGCTTACCGTCCAAAACACATTTCATAACAGCACGAAGAGCCACCTCTGTCT
>JAAYFX010000361.1 GCA_012728025.1 Clostridiales bacterium | reverse complement strand
TTTTTGAATTTGTACGGCAGCTTGTCGGCTGGAATAATGCCACTTTGTAGGAGTCGGGTAATAAAAGTCCCTGTGCCTGTAAAGGGGTCGATGATGTGAACATTTTCGTTCGCTAGGCTGGAGTTAAACTCCTTACGCATGATGTCTTCAACACTATGGATAATAAAGTCCACCACTTCCACAGGGGTGTACACAATCCCTAAGCGCTCCGTCATACGTGGGAAAGCTTTACGGAAGAACTTATCATACAGCTCAACAATAATGCGTTGTTTCCCTTCGGCGCTTTCAATACCTTCAGCTCGCATTTGCACAGACTGGTAGAACGACTGTAGCGTATCCGCCTCTTTGTCGATATGGTGCGCCTCTAAAGCCGTTACCACCGCCTGCATGGCCTTTGACATGGGGTTATGCTCTGTAAAGTTGTACCCTTTAAACAAAGCATCAAATACAGGCTTAGTAATCAGGTGCTGAGCCAGCATCTCAATGATTTCATCATCACTGATGGAGTTATTCAGATCATCACGTAGCTCAAAAGCAAACGCATCAAAGGCTGCCTGTTCAGTTAGGTTAGCTGGGTTCTCAAGAATCCCTTTAATTCGACTGATGTGGGTGTTGGCAATTTTTGCAATGTCTTCCGCCCACTCTTCCCAGTGCAAGCGATTACCCACTTTTTCAACGAGCTTGGCGTAAATGGCACGCTCAATCTCACCAATCTCAAACTGTAAACTCGCCTGTTGTTGCGCAGGATAGCTAGCACTTGGCTCACCAAGGCCGTACTGCCCTTTGCCTGCTTTTTTCTTTTTATCTTGAGGTGTACTTTTACTGCGTTGCTGCACCTTGTCTGTAATAGCAATGACTTCCATTTTGCTACGGTCTTGGCCGATCAGCTCTAGCTTGTTAACCATCGCATCAAAGCGGTCATCGTGCGATCTCAAAGCTTGCAGCACCTGCCAAACAACTTTATAGGTTTGGTTGTCGTTTAAGGCTTCGTGCGGCTCCATGCCTGATGGAATCACTACAGGTAGCACCACATAACCTAGCTTTTTACCGGGAGCATTACGCATCACACGGCCTACGGACTGCACCACATCCACTTGTGAGTTACGTGGAGTCAGAAATAATACCGCATCCAGCGCAGGCACATCTACTCCTTCAGATAAGCAACGTACATTACTAAGAATACGACAGGTGTTTTCAGGGGTGTCGGCTTTTAACCAGTTGAGCTTTTCCTCTTTTTGACTAGCATTCATGCTGCCATCAACGTGATTGGCTTCACATGTAAGTCGAACTGCTGTTTCTGGATCAAGGCTTTCAAAGGCTTCTGCTTCCTGATACGCCTCTACCACGTCTTGGAACATGTTAGCGATGTTGACAGATGCGACCTGATGACGGCGTGCTTTGGCACTGGGGCGAATCACCTGACAAAAAGCCACGGCTCGTTTCATAGGCTCAGGATCATGCACTAAACTCTCGTCTAAGCCTTGTTTAGCCAAAGCCTTCCAAC
>JAAYFX010000276.1 GCA_012728025.1 Clostridiales bacterium | reverse complement strand
AGCAAGAATACCACAGTGTTTGCCCCTTCGCAAGACAGTCTGTAAAAAAACACAGTCTTTCGTCAGGACGTATAAGTTTTGGCTTTGGAAGTTATCTGCTTTTTAATCTTCAGGGTTTTCAGGCCAACTGCAAAAGTTACCTGCTATCAATTGCATAATTGCACATAGTAGGGCTAATTGATTTTTATGATAGCATCATCCAGCAGGATTTCTGCCGGATTGTTTATATCAACCAACCTATTGTATACGGGTCGTTTTTATCTGCAAGATAAGATGGGTAATATATTCTCTTGATGAAAATATTGACATCTTTCAAAAGAAACTATATACTGTAAATGAATTATTTGTTAAAGTTTGACGAACAACAGCAGATTTTGTCGACACGATTGTTCAATAACCTTAAGCGTATTTGCACCAGTTTTAGTTTCTGCCAGTTTAGCCACTTCAATTGTGGCTTTTTTATTGTTTGGAGTAAGTGTTGAAAAATCATATCCTAAACCTCTGTGCACTTTTATTTCAAAATATACGATACAAGAAATAGGGGAGGTAAAATGAAAGAGATAAATCTACATGAATCCGTAAATGCAATCTGGCAAATCGACGATAGTGAAATGGATGGGAAATATCTTACCTTTTGGGTAGACAGCCAGTTATTTGGTATCCCCATCGAACACGTCGTGCAAATTGTCGGAATGCAAAAAATCACAGAGATTCCGGAGTCGCCATATTTTACAAAGGGTATCATCAATCTTCGTGGTGCAATCACCCCTGTAATTGATGTGCGTCTGCGTCTTGGCAAACCAGAGGCGGAATACAACGAACGCACCTGCATCATCGTAACCGATATAAACAATAGCAGTGTTGGCTTCATTGTTGATGAAGTAGATGCGGTCATGATAATTGATGAGATGTTAATCTCTCCCCCTCCACATACTTCCGGTGGCTCGGAGGGATACATCACCGGAATCGGAAAGCTCGAAAATACAATTGTTCTGCTCATGGATACTCGTAAAATTGTCGGTGCACAAGAATTTGAAATGCTAGAAAGCGAAGTTTCATAATTTTGCCTTGCATCGGCCTGTCCAATTACTAAAATATATAAAAGAACAAAGAGGAGAACTCGTTATGAAAAATCTGAAAATAGGTTTGAAACTGCTTGTCACCTTCACCGTAATATTTATACTGTTTTTGGCAGTTATAATTACCTCCTTAACCAGCCTTGGAAGTGCAAGCGACCATTTCACAGATTTCTATGATAACAACCACATAATGACAAGTAAAACCATTGATTTGCAACGCAGTGTTCAGTCTGGCTGTAAAAATGTATGCTACGCCATCCTTACTACAGATAAGGCAGCAATTGAACCCTATCTTGAGGCGGCAGAAGCTGACATTGCAGATTTTACCGAGGGCGTTCTCTATGTGAAGGAGCACTTTACCGGAGACCCGCAGCTAATCCTCGACTGTATTGGCATTGTGTCCACAGCCTCTCCGCTCCGTGACCAAGCATTGGCCCTTGTCCGCTCCGGAAATAGCGAGGCGGCGGCAAAAATCCTTTTGAATGAATATGAGCCAATAATGGCTCGGGCGCAGGAGAAACTTGTCGAAATCAACAAGGTGGCAGAAGAGCAAGCCGCTTCCAACTATGAGGCTGCAAGACGTGCCGAGGTAAGGGCTACTGCCACATTAATTGCAATATCAATTGCCACAATGCTAATAACGATTTTCCTCGCTATTTACATAATACGTGGACTCACAGGACCTATTAAACAAGTTAAAGACGGCATTAGTCAAATATCAAAAGGTTCCCTCGACGTAAAGATTGACTACAAATCCAAGGATGAACTTGGCTCCTTAGCCGAAAAGATGGAGCTTACCACCCAGTATATTTCCACAATAGTAGATGACATCGGCTACATTCTTGGAGAAATGGCAGACGGCAATTTTGACACAAACTCAAAAGCTCCCGATGTTTATGTTGAGGACTATGCACCGATTTTAGTGGCCATTAAAAACATTAACACCAAGCTGAGCGAAGCTATGAACCAAATAAATCAAGCATCCGACCAAGTCTCCAGCGGCTCCGACCAGATTTCTTCAAGTGCTCAGGCCCTCGCACATAGCACAACGGAGCAGGCAAGCTCTGTTCAAGAACTCGCTGCAACCATTAGCGAAATTTCAGAGCACATCAAAAACAATGCGGATAATGCCCTTGAAGCAAGCCATAAATCCAGACAGGCCGGCTCCGAGGTCACTGTAAGCAACGAAAAGATGCAGGAACTAATCGGCGCCATGGGTGAAATCAGCACATCTTCGCAGGAGATTGGCAAGGTTATCAAGACCATTGAGGACATTGCGTTCCAAACCAACATTCTTGCCTTGAACGCCGCAGTTGAAGCCGCACGTGCAGGCGCAGCCGGAAAGGGCTTTGCTGTTGTTGCAGATGAAGTCCGAAATCTTGCAAGCAAATCTGCGGAGGCTGCAAATGGCACAACCTTATTAATCGAAAGCTCTGTCGGCGCCGTTGAGAGGGGTACCCGCCTTGTGGATGAAACCGCAAAATCATTGCTGTCTGTCGTCACTAGCACACAAGAGGTTGAAATGCTCGTAGATAAAATTTCCACAGCTTCCAGTGAACAGGCGGATTCCGTCGCTCGGGTTACCGATGGCATAGAACAAATCTCCACAGTTGTCCAAACAAACTCCGCCACCGCTGAACAATCTGCCGCCGCAAGCGAGGAGCTTTCTGGCCAAGCAAGTATGTTAAAGGAGCTTGTAAGCAAGTTTAAGCTTAAAACTTTCTAAGATAAAAGCTATACCATACATATAACAAGCTGAGTTCTATGTAATCGACCGTATCACAGGAACAAATTTAAAACGAAAACTGACTACGGAAAACCACGCCTTAGGCATAGTGCCCAAGGCGTGGTTTTATAAGGTTTCTAACAATCAAATCTTCAACCGGATGCACAGATATGCGCTTATTCGTTAAGTAGTCGAAAGACGGTATATAAGTTGTTATTTAAAAGCTTTGCGAACATCGTTAAGAACTCATCAATCGACTCTTTCATTCCACTTAAAAACCATTCTTCCATCAGTGAAAACTTTAACATGGAATAAGACCTGATTATATATTTCATATTAGTGTCCGAAATGTTAACAATTTGATTTTGCTTTTTCTCATAGACCTGTAATGTGTCTTCCACAAAAACCGTCATTGACCTATCACATTGCTTGCTTAAATACATTCGGACTTCAGGCCAGTATTTTGAATCACAAATACTCTGCATCATTTCCTTGTTTTCCACAAGGTACTCCATAACTGAGCTAAAGCCTGTTCTCCATGTATCGGTTTTACAATTGTTATTTAATGCCGCACAAATATCTGTGACAAGCATCCACTTCAACAAGTCGGAAATCCCACGAAAATTATAGTAAAATGTCTTTCTGTTCATGCCACAGTCTTCAACGATTTCTTTTACGGTAATGGTATCTAAGCTTTTCGCACTCATTATTTTTTTGAGTGTTTCCGCTAAAACTCGCATTGTATACGAGGCCATATTTCCCCTCACTTATCCTTATATATATTCGGTATAGTGTACCGATTTAGGTACACAATATCATATTTATTTTTTTATGGCAAGATTAAATCTAATATAAGATGTAATAGTTGAGAATCCCCGAATAAAAATAAACAACATTGTTACAGTCGTCAATGGGATAAGGTATAATAAAGTATCTATCTGATATTGCTGCAAGGTATTGCCCCGAACAGATTATAGTAGAGTTTAACGGGATGTGGCCTGTGGAGGAATTCTCCATAAAGACCTCCAATTTGGAAGGTGCTTTGCCGTTGGGTACTTGATTATGACCTGCTGCAAAAGTGATAGGACATACTTTGGCGTTGCCTGTGAATATGAAAACACAGGTTTCGGCCACTTCATCAATGGGTGTTGATTGTATTTTTACGATACCGGTCAAATCTGGAAGCCCAAGCTATGCTTGCAATTTACAGTAAAAAAACTTTACATTCTAATTCGCTATTTGACTTTTATCCATGAAACATTTCTCCTTGTTTTGTATCAGATTAAATTATTGACATCAACCCCAAACATGATACAATTTATATCATATTAAATAAATTCAAGAGTGTGAATAGGAGGAACTTTATGGTTTTTTATTTTAGTGGTACGGGCAACAGCCAACTTGTGGCTAAAGAGATTGGCGCTTATATAAATGATGAAATAGTTTCTATCAACCACTTTCTTAAAAATGAGAAACGAGGCATATTTAAATCTGTAAGCCCGCTCATATTCGTTTTACCAACCTATGCTTGGCGTATACCCAAGGTTGTGGACAAGTGGATTCGCAAGGCCGAATTTACGGGAAATAAAGAGGCATATTTTATACTTACCTGCGGGGGAGAAGTCGGAAACGCAAATGTGTATGCTAAAAAGCTCTGCAAAAAAGCAGGGCTTACTTTTCGGGGGCTTGCTCCAATAATCATGCCTGAAAACTATTTAGCCCTGTTCCCAACACCGGATGAATCTCAATGCCAAATAATAATAGAGGAATCGAAGCCCCACATAAAATTACTGGCTGAACAAATACAAAGAGGAGAAGCCTTTCCCCGAAAAAAGGCATCCATAAAAGATAAGCTTTTAAGCGGGCCGGTTAATTTAATATTCTACCCTTTATTTGTTAATGATAAGGGGTTTGTTGTAAAAGACGACTGCATCTCTTGCAATAAATGTGCAGAAAGTTGTCCTTTAAATAACATCAAAATGGATGCAGGAAAGCCCACATGGAAGGGCGATTGCACCCACTGCATGGCTTGCATTGCCTGCTGCCCAAAGGAAGCCATGGAATATAAGGCAGGGTCTAAAGGCCGGCATCGCCATTATATCATGGAGAAGGATGATTTCTAAAAGGAGATGCCGCTAATATGAAGGAACATATAATTCAAATCGACTCAAATAAATATATCGGATGCGGTTTCTGTGTAAAAGATTGCACAGGCAAAAATATTTTGATTATAGATAAAAAGGCAAGGATTATTTTCCAGAACTGTCTAAAATACGGTCATTTGGCTAAGCTGATTTAACCGATTGCAAGGGGAATAGAGGTTGATGACGCATTCTTTTTCAAGGGTGCGCCGCTGGCTATTTCCATAGTATCAAAAGACAAGATGAGCGCATCGCTGGTAGCCTCAAATATGGCTTTGATGGCAGAAAGCTGTGGATTAGGTGTGCTATATAGCGGATTTTTTTTCTATGGCTGCCAATATGTCCTTATCCCTTCGCAAGGCACTTTCGCTAATAAGTGGAACAAGGCAAGGAAAGCTAAGTTGTTGAAGACTGAAAGGAAGGAAAGTAAGCAAATGCGATACAAAGATAGAGCATTAAAAATATGGATGCTTCTTATTTTTAGCCTTATTCTTTCTGGCTGTGCAAATGGAAAAGTGCAAAATGTGAAGCACAAGACCGACTCGATATGGGAAATTGAGCTTGAGGGCGGAAACCCCCAATTTGTGGAGGATTATATCTATCTTTGGGATTTGTTGGAGAACGAATACCCCATGCTCGCCACAGCGAAAAGGATTACAGGGAAGGATACGCAGGAAATTAAAGAGGGGTATTATAATAGAATTACCAGTTGTATACTGCCGGAGGATTTTTATACATATGTTGTTAATCCCTGCATAAGTGAGTTTGGCGGTGTCGGACATCTGGGGGTTATTAACGACTGGCTTTATGAATATATGTGCTCCCTGTATATTAATCATCCTGAAATTTTGGATAAGTACCCCCCATCTAAGTATAACTATGAGGTGTTGACAAGCCCTAAGGCAGAGAGCTTTTACTATGGCGTAATGGGCTTGGAGAAACGTGTAAATGATAGCAACAGCGAGACTCCGTATAATGTGAAAGATAATTTAACGTTTCAGTATTTTTCAGAAATATCTGCTGGGTATATAAAGATAAAACATATGAATACATATTCCGGTGAGAATGACCTAGACTACAAGGCATTAATATCCTTCTTTGAAAAGCTTGAAGTGGAGGGCTATGAAAACTGCATTGTTGATATACGGGGCAATGGCGGGGGCAACAGCGAATACTGGATGAAAGGCTTAGTAGAGCCAAATCTGAAGGAGCCCCTTGAGTGGGAAAGTTTAATGCTGATAAAAGGTGATACCAGCAGGTGTTACCTTAGCCATAGCGATGAAAAGATTCAAAAGATTTCTAAACTATCGACAGATGCCTTACCAAACTTGGAGGAAGATGACTTAGCTGATGCCCAGTATTTCATAAAAGCCCAAGGCATAGCCGAGCCTGTTGCAGGTGAAAAGCCTACTTTTTCAGGGAGGTTCTGGCTACTTGTTGATGAGGGTTGCTACTCCTCAAGTGAAAAACTAGCGCTATTTTGCAAACAAACAGGTTTTGCAACAATTGTAGGAATGCAAACCGGAGGAGACGGAATAGGAGTAGAGCCCATTGTTTTTACCTTGCCGAATACAGGAATATGCCTGCGCTTTTCGGCTGCAAATGGCCTTAATTGCGACGGAAGTTGCAACGAAGAATTTGGCACAACACCGGATTATGTGCTACCAAAAAGCGAGGATGCGCTGGAGGGGTGTATAAAAATTATTTTGGGCAGTTAACTATATCCATATTGGTTGCAGTGTTTATCCCAACACCACGTATCATTCTGCGAATAGCACAGATATGCGACAATGGCCCGCTTTTGTTCATCCTTCGGCTTAGAAAAACGTATAGAATGTTCGTTATCAGCTTTACAAGCCTTGATAGTAAAAGCCTTATTTTTCACATCAATCATGGGCGTTATGTACTAAGGGTATCCCATATCTTCTTTACTCTCAAGGGTATAGAGGCTTTCGGTTTCAAAAAGGACACCCACAGTTGTAATGCATTGAACCGTTCGATAATGGCAGATATGTAAGATTAGTACACCATAATATATTTGGTTTTTAGCTGTAATCCTGTTGCAGAAGATTTAGGAAGGTTTTGTGTTAAACCCCTTTCTTACACTCAGGCTTCTTTGAAGAATAAGGAACATATAAAGATGCTGACTTAGCCATCGCATAAGCCCTCATTCCCTTAACTTTGCGGCGAAGCGGGTTCGGTGCAAATAAGGAGGAGTCACAAAGCTTAAATAAGCAAACGGCAATCGTCAAAGACGATTGCCGTTTGTGTTGAAGCGCAGTGCACTCCGACGTGGTGGAGAGCACACTCCTAAATCCGAACCAAAGGTATTCTCTATTTCATTAAGGCTTACGGTCCTTGTACCGTCCTTGTAATTGAAGGTTAACACAATTTTGTCGTCAAACAAGTATACAGCGTTT
>JAAYFX010000275.1 GCA_012728025.1 Clostridiales bacterium | reverse complement strand
TACCAAGAATACGGGCCACCTGCTCACGCAGCTCCGGAACTCTATAACCGTATCCCTGCTGGCCAAACTCACCGAAGCAGCTAAAATCCTGACGAATTTGTGAGGGTGTCAGGCCCATTTGCTTGCCCAGCTCGTTTGAGGATATACGGTCTACATTGTGATAGATTAAATCGTCCAGCTTCCGTAGATACATGGGCAATCGTCTTATAACATTATTTGAGATGCGTCCTTTTTTCACTTGCTTTCCTCCATACTTGATTATAACTCAGATACAGACCCGCCGTACAGGGAACACCTTTATGGCAGAATTTCGCCGTAAAAGGCACATAATCCCCTATTCTGGACATTATAGCATTCCATTAATAAAACATCAAGCAAAAACCTTTAAGCTTTGAAAGGTCTGCCCCGTAAACTTGCAAAAAGTTTTCCGCCAATATGATTATATCTGTGTATATGTTGACAAATATTGTGAAAAGTATATAATACACGAAGTAAATAGAAGGGAGCATATGATAATGAGTGAAAATAATAGCGATAAGAAAAAGCCCGAAATCGATTTATCAAATATAAAAATAAAAAGAGCGGGCAGGGCGGGTGACTGTGAGCAGCCCCATGATGGCTCCCGCATAAGAAAAGTTATAGGTGTAATGAGCGGCAAGGGTGGGGTTGGAAAATCTCTAATAACTTCCCTTCTTGCTGTTAATATGAATGCTCATGGATTCAAAACCGCTGTTTTAGATGCCGACATCACAGGGCCTTCAATCCCCCGTGCCTTTGGACTTTCCGGCCAGCCCAAGGCTGTTGAGGATGGGATGTACCCAATAAAAAGCCGTAAGGGCATATCGGTTATGTCCACAAACTTTTTACTGTCCCAAGAGACGGACCCCGTCATTTGGCGTGGACCTGTTATTGCAGGAGCAGTCAAGCAGTTTTGGACAGACGTGATATGGGGAGACATTGACTTTATGTTCATAGATATGCCCCCCGGAACAGGAGATGTGGCTCTCACTGTTTTCCAGTCCATCCCCATAGACGGAATAATAGTTGTAACCTCCCCTCAGGAGCTTGTTTCCATGATAGTTGAGAAAGCCGTTAAAATGGCGGAGAAGATGAACATCCCCATATTGGGATTAGTGGAAAATATGAGCTATATAGACTGCCCCAGCTGCGGCGAACGGCACAGCGTATTCGGTGAAAGTCATATAGACGAAATAGCTGAAAAATACGGGATTAAAACCATAACAAAAATCCCCTTTTCCAGTGAGCTGGCTCAGCTCTGTGACAAGGGCGAAATTGAAACATTCACTCAGGATAATTTACACAGCATGGTGAAAAGGCTTCGCAATCTACAATAAACAATATAAAAGTGCAGGCCCGTAAGTTTTACGGGTCTGCACTTTTATATTAGCCATGAGCCTATTTGAAAACATTAATATGTTCGGGAGAATAATCCGGAAGATAAATGTCAGATATATCTTGTATGCGCTCTTGGGCCCACTTAGAAAATTTGTCGTATACTCCGACAGTTACAAAGCCTGCCGATTTGGCTGTTTCAACTGCATATAAAGCATCCTCAAAAACCAATGTATCGCTTTTTTCTGTTCCCAGATGCTCAAGAGACTTTTCATAAATTGTAGGCTTTTCCTTTCCGTCTCCAACCATGGTGCAGGTAAAGATTTCGGAAAAATATCCTATAAGGCCGGTTGTCTCTAAAGCTATTTCCGCAAGGTGCCTGTCTGTTGCCGTGGCAACGCACATTTTAACACCCCGACCTTTCAAAAGCTCCAAAAGCTCTATTACTCCCGACTTAGGTAAAACATCCTTTTCATAAAGAGGCTCAAGAAGCAAGTTTATTTCGTTTCTTATTTCCTGCGGTGTTTTTTTAATCCCGTAGCTCTCGGTAAAAAGATTTGAAACCTCCTCCATAGTCATTACGCCTATTGTATTATTAAGGTTTTCGGGAGGTGTTAAGCCAAGAGAAAGAAGGTAGCGGGCGCCAATATCCTGCCAAAGATGCATGGAATCTGTCAGGGTGCCGTCCATATCAAAAATTGCTCCGTGAATAATCATATTTATCTTAGTCCTTTGCAAATAATGCCGCCCTTAAAAGGGCAGGTATTTTTCAACATCAAAACGGCTATCGCTCCAGACAAGGGCTAAAACACCTTCGTCTACTGAAACAAAAGCCTTTGTACCAATAAATTCGTTGCTAACGCCGAGAGGTTCATAAAAATAAAGGCTGTGGTCTGAAAGAGGATATTTAAGCCCCTTAAGGTTAACCCCATGGGAAACCCCTGACAGGCTGAAAACAGAGAGAATGCCTTTCATATCCTGCGAAAAGACAAGGCCGCCGTTCATAATAGCTGTGCAGATTGTCCCGCCGCCTATAAGATAGCCCCGTGAGCCTGCTCTGGCAATATATGCAAGAGTTTGTATATTGCCAAGGCTGTGGTCAAAGCGGCCGCCAAGTCCTCCGTAAATAAGAAGGGTTTTTGCCCCCATTTCCAAAGACTTTTTAACGGCGAGCATAGTATCCGTATCGTCCTTTTCGGGGCTGCTCAAAATAACATTTTCACCTTTAGGAGCTTCCCCCAAAGAGTCAAAGTCCCCAATGATAAGGTCAGGAGAAATTCCTGCCTTTTTAAGGGTTGTAAATCCCCCATCCGCTGCGATTACAAAGGCACCGTCGGGCACAAAAAGCTCTGAATTTGAAACTTCGCTTGCACCAACTATGCAGAAAACATCGCTCATTTTTGTAAAAGCTCCTCAACCTCACGCAGCTGCTCTATGGTGTTTACGCCGATTATTTCATGGCCCAGCCGACGGGATAACACACCTACCTTATAACCCTTATTTTTTAAAAGCAAGGGCGCATCGGTAAGGTAGTATTCACCTTGAGCATTGTCGCTTTTAAGCATGGATAAAACCTGACTTAAAGCCTTTGCATCAAACACATAAACGCCGCTGTTCAGTTCCTTTATTTCCTTTTGCTTTTCGCTGGCATCTTTTTCCTCAACCATGCCGATAAAATCGCCCTTTTCATCTCTTACAATCCGTCCATAGGGCAGATAAACCTCTGATGTGCCGCTTAAAATTGTGCAGGAGTTGCCCTTTTCCTCATGTTCTTTTACCAAGGCAAGATAGGTTTCTTGCCGTATAAGGGGCATATCCCCACAACAGACCAAAAGAGAGCCATCATAATCCGTAAGCTGGGAAAAAGCTGCCATCACAGCATGGCCTGTTCCAAGCTGCTCGGTCTGCTCGGCAAAAACATAGTCGGGAAAAGCTTCCGTCACATAGTCTTTTTTATAGCCCACCACAATAACACAGTCCTGAGATTTGATGAAGTCCAACGCCCCAAGCACATGAGATAAAAGGGGCTTTCCTGCCGCTATACGCATAACCTTCGGCAGTGTATTGCCTTCGGTTTGCAGACGGGTTCCCTTCCCTGCCGCTAAAACAATTGCCTTAAGCTTCTTATTTTCCATTAAATAATCCTCCGGATTAATCAGATATAGGTTTCAAGTAAGGGCAAAACCGTAAACTTCTTACTAAACAAATACTGTATGAGTGCTGAAACTTCGTTTTTGCTTTCCTCTCCCGCAGGCATCGAAATGCTTATATAGCCGCCGGCTGTTTCAAGTTTGGAGCTTATGGCAGTGTAGCTTTCACCTTTCGCCATAGCATAGGTGGGAGAAAAAGCCGCCAATCCCCGCTCCTGTGAAAAGTTTGAAATAAGCTCGAAGCCAGAGGCGGGAGAGCTTAGAAATGACGGATAGACCTGAAGGGCACTGAAAATAGCATCTGCCGCATTATCAAACTCCGATTCAGGTTCCTTATCACAGTATACGCCGATATTATGTCCTGTACCGTAAGCCCTGCGTAAAATATCACCATTTTCACCCGCCTGAGAAGGTGTTATAAAAAAGTTTGCCGAATAAGAATACTTATCGAGTATATCAAGAAGCCAAGACTCCGGCGCCCCGTTAAAACTTAGGAAAACATAGGTATCCCGCCGGTCCTCCTGCTCGGGTGAGGGCGAAGGAGAAGGTGTCGGAGATGGGGTCACAGGGTCCACAGCACCAAAATACTCTGAAAAGCGGCTTTTCATAAGGGAGGCCGCTGCATTTATAAACTGGCTGTCTGACAAAACCTCTCCGCCGTTTTTCACACGAACTATATCTCCGGAGCCGCTTCCACTTATATATGAGTAGAAAAGGCCGAAATATGAGCAGGTCCATGAAACTGGAACATAAACCTGACCGTTGCGGAAAATGGCCGATGCATAAAGCTCTGTTTCCATACTGTCATAGCTTTTGCCGGTATTCATTTCAAAAAAAACCTGTTTGCTGTCTGTATATAAAAGGGCTGTGGCATCTGAGTTAAAATAGTTATAGTTTATACCAAAGTAGGAAAAGACACTGGCGGGAACATAGGTGTTTCCACCCGAAAAAGAAGCCATTGAAGATAGCTCCAAAAGCTTATCCCCTACTGCGGTGAAGCAAACGCCGGTGTCATCCGCCCTGACAGTGCTGCCAAGGGGTAAAAGCATAAGCAAGGCCAAAATGATGGCTGCCCCACGTTTTTTCATTTTCGTTTCCTCCCAGCAAATCCTGTCTGTAAAATAGTCTGTATTAAACTATATAATAACATATTTTAGTGGCCTCAGCAAGTACCGAAACTCCCCTGAATAAGTTTTTCAAGTGGGGCTTATTAATAAAATCTTTAGGCACAAGTCATGAGCCGCTGTAATAAAAGAATATAAAAACCCGCAAGCCCTTAGTATCACAGGGTTTGCGGGTTTGTTGTTTTTGGAGCATCTATCCAGATTCGAACTGGAGACCTCATCCTTACCAAGGATGCGCTCTGCCGACTGAGCTATAGATGCGAATTGGCGACCCAGAACGGGCTCGAACCGTCGACC
>JAAYFX010000274.1 GCA_012728025.1 Clostridiales bacterium | reverse complement strand
TTTTAACAGTGTCAACAGCGTCAAACACCGGCTCCTTATCTTCCTGCATATCCTTGTTATAGGCCAGAGGAAGGGCCTTCATAACTGTGAGCATACTCACAAGGTCGCCGTATACCCTTCCGGTTTTGCCCCGAACAAGCTCGGCAATATCGGGATTTTTCTTTTGAGGCATAATAGACGAGCCTGTGGAATAAGCGTCGTCCAGCTCGATAAATTTAAACTCCCATGAGCACCACAGGATAATCTCCTCTGAAAAGCGTGACAAATGCATCATCAAAACAGACAGGCAGGATAAAAGCTCTATAACAAAATCCCTATCAGATACCCCGTCCAAACTATTTTGGGTTATGCGGGAAAAGCCCAATAAATCTGCTGTAAACTGCCTGTCTATGGGATAGGTTGTGGCGGTTAAAGCGCCGCTTCCCAAGGGACACTCGTCCATTCTTTCAAGGCAGTCCTCAAGGCGAGTATAGTCCCTTTTGAGCATATTTGCATAGGCCATCATGTAATGGGCAAAGCTTGTGGGCTGAGCCCTTTGAAGGTGGGTATAGGCCGGCATAACGGCAGTCTTCCCGTCCTCGGCAAGCTGCAAAACTGTTTCCATAAGCTCAAGGATAAGCACTTTTATTTCCTTTATTTCCTGCTTTAAATAAAGCCTTAAATCCAGAGCAACTTGGTCGTTGCGGCTTCTGGCGGTGTGAAGCCTTTTGCCGGCCTCGCCTATCCTTTTTGTAAGCTCCCCTTCTATCGCCATGTGGACATCTTCAACGTCCTGTGAAAAAGAAAGCCTTCCCGCCTTAATATCCTCAAGTATTTCAAGAAGCCCTTCGTGAATTTTTTCCTTGTCTTCTTGTTTTATTATCCCCTGCTTTGCCAGCATCTCGCTGTGGGCAAGGCTGCCTTCTATGTCCTGCTTATACATACGAAAATCAAAGCCGATACTGGCATTTATTTCGTCTACCATAGCTGCTGTGTTTTTTTCAAACCGTCCTGACCAAAGCTTCATAAGCCTACCTCTTTTTTTGAGAAATTTATTAGGGTGTGTCAACACGCCCTAGAATAAGGGCGCAAACACCCTGAGAACCGAGTCTATAAGGCCGCCGAGAAGCTGCCTTATAAAACCTTTTTTTCTATCAGCCACCGTAACCCTGTGGGATATTTCAAAGGTTTTGAGAGCATCTTCTTTAAGCTCCTTTATAGCGCTGCATCCATACATAAAAACTGCACATTCAAAGTGTAGATAAAGGCTGCGATAATCCATGTTTATAGTGCCGACTACGGCCATTTCGTCGTCGCATACATAGCTTTTGGCATGCATAAACCCAGGGCTGTACTCATAGATTTTTACTCCCGCCTCCAAAAGGGGGACATAGTAAGAGCGTGAAAGACGAAAGGCCGTCTTTTTGTCCGGTATCCCTGGCAGCACCATGCGAACATCCACTCCCCGCTTTGCCGCAGAACAAAGGGAAATCTGCAACTCGTCACTTATGGCAAGATAGGGTGTGAAAATATAAACATAGTCCTTGGCCTGAGAAAGAATTTCCAAATATACGTTGAGAGAAACCGTTTCCCCGTCTAAAGGTGAATCTGTAAAAGGCTGTACAAAGCCATCCGACTGAAAGCTCTCATCACAGGAGGGACAGGGTAAAAACGGGGAAAAGTCTTCCTCGCTGTATCGGAAGGAATTCCACATTTCAAGAAACATGACTGTGAAGTTCCAGACGGCATCTCCCTTAAGCATAACCCCCGTATCCTTCCAATGGCCGAAGACCTTTTTGCGGTTGATGTATTCATCCGCAAGGTTAACCCCGCCGGTGAAGGCTGTGCAACCGTCGATTATAAGCATTTTCCTGTGATTGCGGTTGTTCATAACAAGGGAGATAAAAGGAATAAAGGGGTTAAATACCAAACACTTTATCCCGCTTTCTTCAAGCTTTTTGTAATATCGGCTTGGAAGCTTTCTAAGACAGCCCATATCATCATAGATAAGGCGCACATCAAGCCCTCGGGCGGCCTTTTCACAGAGAATATCCAGAATCGAGCCCCACATTTCCCCTTCTTCAATTATGAAATATTCAAGGAAGATGAACCGCTCTGCCTTTCTAAGCTCTATTAACATATCCTCAAAATGAGCCTCGCCTATGGGGTGATAGCTCACCTTAGTATTTTTCCAAACGGGAAAGCTGCCGTATTTTTCAATGTATCCGGCGGTTCTTTGAGCCCGTGGCGCCATTTCTTCAAATTCCTTCATAACCTCCGGCTCCTGATGGATGGTGAGGCAATGGTCACGAGTCCCTCTTTCAAGCTGTGTTCGCATTTTTCGGGCTGGGCGTTTTTCTCCTAACAGCAAAAACATAAGCCCACCGAAAACAGGCACCACAAGGATAATAACAATCCAGCCCATTCTGTATGCAGGAACGTCGTCCTTTGTGATTATATACAAGGCGGCCACAATACTTAGAATTTCAAAGGCAGTCGACAGCCACTCAACTTCCCCAACAAGGCGCAGAAAAATCATCGCCACCCACACCATTTCGATGGCAATGATGACAATAGTTATAAAAAGCCGGCTGGAAAGCAGCCGTTTTATGCTGAAACGTTCCATGCAAATCCTCCGAAAGGGCCTGTCGTCCCAATATAATAAGGACGAAAAGTCCAAAGCATACTTTTTCATTATATCACCTAATTAAAAATAAATAAAGTGTGATAGACAAAAAAACATTTTCTCTAAATCAGCCTCCTTTTTTCATAAAAGGCTGAAGATTTTGAATGAACAAACGGCTCTCCCTAGACAAATCCCAATCTATGCGCAAATTAGGCCGACTCTTTGGCTTTGCGTCTTGAGCCGCAGCGGAAAGGCATGGTCATAAACATGAAAAAAACCTTTATAATCTGGGCCTTTGTGTTCGCCGCCATCTGGGCCTTTAAGCACCTTTTGCCACAAAGCAGCGAAAACTTCAAAAGCGCTTTTTCTCCGACGTTTAGAAGCGAAGACTTTTTAAAAGACAGCATAGAGGCGGCAGGCAGGTTGCTTTCCGGAGAACATGGCGTTATTTACGCATGGGAGGGCGGCGGCGAAAATAACAAAGCTCCCGTTCAAAAAGCAGATGTATCCAACGATTTTCCTCTTGAAACAATGATATATAAAAATCTCCATGGCTTCAGTCTTCCCCAAGGCTATATCCGCCCCTCTGCCACAATTTTTGTGTCACAGGGTGAGCCAAGGGATGATTTTGGCTCTGCTGATACCCTTGCAAAAGCCCTTACCTGCGGCTTTGTGCCTTCCGCCGCCGACAGTCCTGACTTGCTTTTTGATATGGATGCCAAAGGCTCTCCCGCCCCTTCCGAAGGCGGCAGCGCCCTGCCCCCCTTGGATGTGGCGGACGATAATACCGCTGTTTTAGATGAGTTCATTGCCCGCCAAACGGCCTTCGCTCAAACCGAGCTTCCAGCAAACGTTCTTTGCGAATTTCCAACCCTGCCCTTTAACATCACAGCCCCCGCTTTGGCGGAGATAGGCTCCCCCTTCGGCTATCGCATACATCCAATCTACGGTGACCTGCGCTTTCATTACGGCACGGATTTCAACTTAAATTACGGTGAAGAAATCTATGCCTTTGCTGATGGCACAGTCATTGCCGCCCAGCAATTTGATGGCTACGGAAACACAATTATCCTATCCCATGAAGATGGCTATTCAAGCCTATACGCCCATTGCAGCAACCTTCATGTCTCCTATGGTGATAGGGTAAAGGCGGGAGAGCTGATAGCCCTTTCCGGACAATCCGGCAATGTGACAGGGCCTCATCTTCATTTTGAGCTGTTGCGAAACGGTCTGTACCTAAACCCTGAATTTTATCTTTAAACTTATGTCAAAATCCTATTTTAAAAATAAGCGTGAGCCGCATTTAAAAATAAATATCAGCAGCGGGTTTTTGCTCCTTATGGCAATCATTTATTTTTTTGACAGTTGCGGCATATTTTTAGCCGCCCTGCCTGCCCTTATTGTTCATGAGGGCGGACACATTTTGGCAATGAGACTTTTTGGCGCACGTCCAACGGCTCTTCGTGCCGGTATTTCCGGCTTTGCCTTGGACTTTTCCGGTGATATTAGCTGCCATGGAGAATTTTTGACCACTCTTTCCGGCCCTTTTTTTGGCCTTTGCTTCGCCTTTTTATGCGCAAGACTTGCTGTCATTTTTGAAAGTGAGTATCTTCTTTCTTGCGCAGGTATAGGGCTTATTTTAAACTGCTTTAATCTCCTGCCCGCCCTGCCCTTAGACGGCGGACGGGCTGTGTCCATAGGAGCGGCGTTCTTCTGGGGCAATAAGGTTTCAAAAGTTATATCACTGGTTTTGTCCTTTGGCATTTCTCTGGCTTTGTGCCTTTTCGGCCTGTATTTTTTGCTGGATGGAAAGGGTGCCGCCCTTTTAATCGCTGGCATCTGGCTTCTTGTTTTCCCGAAACGTCTTGTAAATAAAGACAGGACAGTATAAAATGATTATAAGGCTAAAATTCTTCCAGCCGCCCTTCGGGTCTTTGTATAAGAAAATAGCCTAATACTCACAGGAGCCTTACATGGACAAAAGACTAAGCCGCATCCTTCCAAAGGTGCAAAAGCCCGCCAGATATACCGGCGGCGAATATAATCAAATAATAAAAAACAAATCGGAAATAGACCTGCGCATGGCACTTTGCTTTCCGGATACCTATGAAATAGGTATGTCAAACTTAGGGCTTAAAATACTTTACGGCTCTGCCAACGAAGTAGACTGGCTCTGGTGCGAGCGCTGCTTTGCCCCTTGGGGGGACATGGAGGAGCAGATGCGCTCGGAGGGTATCCCCCTTTGGGCGCTGGAATCCGGCGACCCCCTTGGGGATTTTGATGCCATCGGCTTTTCTCTGGGCTACGAGATGGCCTATACCAATGTGCTTAATATGTTAGACCTTGCAGGCATACCTGTAAAAAGCTCGGAACGTCAGGGTCTTTTGCCCCTTGTTTTTGCCGGAGGAACAGCCTGCGTAAATCCCGAGCCAATGGCAGATTTTCTCGACCTTTTCGTAATCGGTGAGGGTGAGGAAGTAAACTTGGAGCTGCTTTCCCTTTTGCGGGAGGCAAAATCCCTCGGCTGGTCTAAGGAGCAGTTTCTTCTGGAAGCTTCTAAAATCAGCGGCATTTATGTGCCCTCCCTTTACAGTCCTGTGTATAAAGATGAGGGAACCATAGAAGAAATCAGGCCTTTGCAGAATGCGCCGAAAAAGGTTACAAAGCGCATAGTCGAGGACTTTGAAAACAGCTTTTTCCCCCTAAACCCCATAGTCCCCTCCACAGAGATAGTCCACGATAGGGTTACACTGGAGCTTTTTCGGGGCTGTGTTCGGGGCTGCCGTTTTTGTCAGGCGGGCTTTGCCTATCGCCCCATACGCTCCAGAAGCTCCCAAAAGCTTATCTCCCAAGGGACAAGCAGCCTTGAAAATACCGGCTATAACGAAATCACCCTGTCCTCCCTTTCCACCAGTGACTACCGCCCCTTAAACGAACTTTGTGACGGGCTTTTGGATTTTTGCGTTCCCCGCAGCACAGGGCTTTCCCTGCCCTCCCTTCGGGCCGATAACTTTTCCGTGGAGCTTATGGAAAAGGTTCAGTCTGTGCGCAAAAGCGGTCTTACCTTTGCTCCGGAGGCAGGCACCCAGCGCCTACGGGATGTGATTAACAAAAACGTTCAGGAGGATGACCTTCTAAACGCCTGTAAAATTGCCTTTCAAGGTGGCTGGAGCAATGTGAAGCTTTACTTCATGCTTGGTCTGCCCACAGAAACCGACGAGGATGTTTTGGGTATAGCAGACCTTGCCATGAAGGTTCTGGCACTTTGGAAGCCCTATGCTTCAAACAAGGCCAAGGGTCTGCGCATAACAGTTTCAACTTCTTGCTTTGTGCCAAAGCCCCACACCCCTTTCCAGTGGGAGGCTCAGCTTTCCATGGAGGAATATCGCAGGCGGGTTGACCTTTTGCGGGATAATTTGCGAGCAAAGGCCATCACATACAACTGGCACGATTCGGAAACAAGCCTTATAGAGGCCGCCCTTTCCCGTGGCGACAGGCGCCTTGGTTCTGTTATAGAAAAGGTTTGGGAAACCAGCGGTAAGCTCGATGCATGGAGCGAGTATTTTTCTTTTAAGCGTTGGACAGATGCCTTTGAAAACTGCGGCCTTGACCCGAAGTTTTACGCATACAGGGAAAGAAGCCTTGATGAAGTTTTGCCTTGGAGCCGAGTGGACCTTGGTGTAAGCGAGAGCTTTTTGAAAAAGGATTGGGAAATGTCCCGCAAAGCCTCCTTAAGCCCCGACTGTCGGGAAAAATGCTCCGGTTGCGGAGCCTTATCTCTCATGAAGGGAGGCCCTTGCGATGAATGAAACCTTTGATAAGTTGCGTCTGCGTTTTTCCAAAACGGGACGGGCTATTTACATATCTCACCTTGACCTTATGCGCACTATGCAGCGGGCTTTTTTGCGCTCGGGTATAAAGCTTAAAAATAGCGAGGGCTTTAATCCCCATCCTCTTATTTCCCTTGCCCTGCCCCTTTCCGTCGGCACAGCAAGCCTTTGTGAAATCATGGATTTTAGGCTTTCGGAATATATGGAGCTTTCCGAAATTCCCTTTAGACTTAATAAATCCCTGCCCGAGGGTATTGAGGTTACAGAGGTATACAAAGCTGTGCGAAAGCCCAAGGAAATAAAATGGCTGGACGTGGACGGAGTTTTTGAATATGACACAAGGCAGCCAGACGAAATGCTTGAAGGTCTTATAGACTTTTTCCAAAGAGAAAGTATTGTAATTGAGAAAAAAACCAAAAGCGGAGTTTCGGATTTTGACCTTGCCCCCAATATCCGCAGCCTAAGCTTTGATGTGGACGGAGGAAGGCTTATGTTAAAGGCTCTTGTCTCCGCTCAGGAGCCAACTCTTAATCCGGAGCTTTTGCTTGTAGCTTTGCATAGCCTTGCGCCGGAACTTGCCCCCGATTTTGCCGCCTTTACCCGCACCCAGCTTTATGACCACGACATGGAAGTTTTTCGCTAGGTTTCCCCTGTGAGGACTTGGTTTTTGCGGGTTTTTCACCCTTAAACAGGCATAACATTCCCCTTGATATTTACCTGCAATTTTATATGCTAACTTCCCTTTTATGGTCTTTGCGCCCATAATCTACTTGTTTGATGATAAAATTGCACTTACCTTCATTATTGCTGATATATCACACTAAGGTGCCAAACAAAAAGCTCCCACTAGTCGTGGGGGCTTTTATTTGGCTATTACAAAAAGGTATTCATATATTTTTTGATATTTCAAATTGCATATTAAAGCTTATGATGGTATTATTATGATAAATTATAAAAATCTTTTTTAAAATGAACAGAAAACTTTTAAGTGATAATATTCTCTGTAAGCGTATATTTGGTATTATGGTTTGCCGCAACAGGATATATAAAGAAATTTCCATTGATTTTATAAAAACAAAGCCAATGTATTTCTTTCAAGGGGGATAAAGATTTGAGTATTAAGAAAATAATTTACAGTATAGTGATT
>JAAYFX010000375.1 GCA_012728025.1 Clostridiales bacterium | reverse complement strand
GGCGCCTTACTTATCAGTAAACGGCGAACTTCTTCCTTTTGCTGATGCTGTTCGATGGGTAAAAGAACAGGAGGTACTGAAATGAGAGTAGATTATGAACTGCATAAGCACTTCGAGGATAGTGTCGAAAAAATGGTTGAAGTATATGGTGAGAAGTTTCTCAAGCTAAATGGTCTGAGCAACGAACACTTAAACGGCACCGGTTTTATCGACAACTTTATTGACAAACAAACCGTTAGTGACGCCTCGATTGACGGCAATGCTAATGTCGGAACTAAAGATATTTGCTCTATGACGAGCGAGAAGAATAAGTCAACAGACAAGCTGCTGGCTTTCAACAAAATTTTCTATGAGCTTGAAAAGAAGCACGGACTAGAAAAAGCTCAAAAGTGGCTTGAGGGAGAATGGAATGGCGCATTTTATATGCACGACGCTTCAAGTGCGACCTTCGTACCGTATTGTTTTGCCTATGACCTAGAGCCGCTTGTTGAAAAGGGGCTGTTCTTTATTGACAACTTCAGCGGCGGGGCGCCGAAACACCTGACAACCTTTACAGATTTTGTTGTTGAATGGGTTTGCTATGCCTCTAGCCGTTCTTCTGGCGCAGTAGGACTTCCAAACTTTCTGATTTATTCATATTACTTTTGGAAGAAAGACTGTGAAACCGGCCACTTTATCAAAGACCCCGAGTATTACTGTCGGCAAGAATTTCAGCGGATAATCTATAAGCTGAATCAGCCGTATGTTCGCATAAATCAGAGTGCATTTACGAATGTTACCATTTATGATAAGCCCTATCTCGAAGCGCTGTTCGGCGGCAAAGAGTACCCCGATGGTTCTGCAGTAATCGACTATATCGACGAGATTTGTGAATACCAGAAAATTTTTATGGAAGTCTGTAGTGAAGTTCGTAATGCCAACTTGATGACATTCCCTGTATTGACTTTCGCCCTTTTGTACGATGGAACCCAATTCGTTGATGAAGAGTTTGCTATGTGGGCCTGCCGCCACAACATGAAGTGGGGTGACTCAAACTTCTTCGTAAGTGAAGACGTTACATCTCTCTCTAACTGCTGCCGACTTATCAGTGATGTAAAAGACCTTGGATTCTTTAACTCGATTGGCGGCACAGCTCTGGAAGTCGGCTCAGTTAAAGTTAATACAATTAACCTGGCGCGCATCGCTTATGAAGCCGATGGCGATAGAGAAGCCTACTTTGAAATTCTCGCCGAAAAAGTTCAGTTGTGCTGCGAAACACTTGATATTGTTCGCTCTATTATTTCTCGCAATATCGAGAAGGGCCTTTTGCCGAACTATACCCATAAGCTAATCAATCTCAGCTCTCAATACAACACAATCGGCATCCTCGGCATCTATGAAACTTTAAAGTTCTTTGGTCATGTCATTGTCGATGAATTTGGAAACTCGTCATATGACTCCGCCGGAGTTCAGTTTGCTGAGGACATCCTCGCAAAAATCAATGAGTGTCGAATTGACTTCATGAAGAACGTTGACTACAAGATAAATGTGGAGCAGATCCCCGGAGAGAGGGCTGCCGCAATACTCATGCAGAAAGACAAGCTACTTTTCCCCAATGGGATTTACGAGCTGCCGCTTTACGGCAATCAATGGATC
>JAAYFX010000273.1 GCA_012728025.1 Clostridiales bacterium | reverse complement strand
ATTTTATGGCAAGCATGTACGGAGGATTGGAAAATTTTTAGGAAACAGACTTAAAAATTAAAGTCATTCCCTTAAAACAAAATAAACACCGCAGCCGAGGGGAGGCAGAGGTGTTTATATATGCAGTGTCTGATTTAAAAAAACAGGAGGAAATAAATATGATGAAAAAGCTAAAAAAGTCAAAAGCAGGCTTCACACTGGTGGAGCTTATAGTAGTAATCGCCATAATCGGCGTTTTGGCGGCAGTTCTTGCCCCCCAGTATGTAAAATGGGTTGAAAAAGGCCGTATAGCGGCGGATATTAATACAGCAGAAACTCTGTTAACGGCGGTAAATGTCGCAATAGTTGACGCTGGTGTTGAGGGTAAAGATATTGGAAGCGGGACGATTACCATGGATGCAAAGGAAACAAAAGAAACAAAAGAAACAAAAGAAACAAAAGATGAAGACGAAGACACCTACATGGAAAAAGCGCTTAAAGAAATACTGGGCGCAGACTGGAAGAAAGCAAGGGTCACGAACAAGGGCGGTACAGACTCTCCGGGGACAACATACACCATTAATTACAGTGCAACCGGTGCAACCGGAGCATGGTCACAAACTGAGACTTTACCTAACACCGAAGGCGATAGCGAAGGCGATAGCGAAGGCGATAGCGAAGGCGAATAAGCCTAACCAACCCCTCTGAAAGGAACCCCATGAACAAGTTTGGCCTTTTTTACTACATAGCGATATTTTTTGCCGGCACACTTATCGGAAGCTTTCTTAATGTCTGCATCCTGCGCCTGCCGGCCGGGGAAAGCATTGTTATAGGGGCCTCCCATTGTCCGGCCTGCAAAAAGCGGCTTAGCTGGCATGAGCTTTTTCCCATATTCAGCTACCTTGCCCTAAAAGGGCGCTGCTCGGGCTGCAAACAACATATTTCCGCCCAATACCCCCTGATAGAGGCGGCAAACGGCATCTTGTGGGTGCTTAGCTATCAGCGCTTCGGGCTTTCTCCCGAAGCGCTGATAAGCGCCTTATTAGCCTCTGTCCTCCTTTGCCTTTCTGTCATAGACGAAAGGACAAAGGAAATTCCCAAAGGCTGCAATCTTTGCATTTTGGCTCTTGCCATAGCCGCAAGCGCCCTGGACTATCAAAATATTTTGTCACATATAATCGGTGCTCTTGCCGTTTTCCTGCCCACAGCCCTTATTTTCTATATAAGCGGCGGCAGGGGAATTGGCGGGGGCGATGTTAAGCTTATGGCTGTCTGCGGTCTTTTTCTGGGCTGGAAGCTTATAATCCTCGGCTTTTTCATAGGCTGTTTTCTGGGGGCTGTAATACACAGCCTTCGTATGAAGCTGTTTTCAAAGGGGCGGGTTCTCGCCTTGGGACCCTACCTTTCCGCCGGAGTTTTCATTGCCCTTTTGTGGGGCGAGGGACTTATAAATTGGTATATCGGACTTTTGGCATAGGGGAAAAACTCTACTAAAATGTCTTAATAAGATAAATGTTTCACATAAATTAAACTAAGGGGAGACTGTTTTATGGCTGGGAAGCTTCTTTATATTGAAGTTGGTGACCGTCTTGTAAAGGTCATGAGCGCCGTGCCGCAAAAAAAGGGATTGCGAGCCTACAAGAGCTTTATGTTCCAGCCCCCCGAGGGCAGCATTTTTGACGGGGTAATCCAAAATCCGGAGGATTTATCCGAGGCTTTGGTGGCACAGCTTTTAGACCATAGGCTTCGAGGGGTCAAAAATGTGGTTTTCAATCTGGCCTCGGGCAAGGTTGCAAGCAGGGAGGT
>JAAYFX010000272.1 GCA_012728025.1 Clostridiales bacterium | reverse complement strand
GGGGGTGGCGGGCTTTTTTTAGAATTATAGAGGAGCTTATTGAAGGCTCCATGGCGCTTTGCTTATAAGAAAGTCTTGCTTTTGCAAAAATGCAGTCTAAGCGCACCAAAACATTAAAGTCTTGTATAATATCGTCTCCATGGTTTCCACATTCGGCGGAAAGCTCCATCAAAATCCTTTCTATCTCCTGCTTTTCCTTGGCTTTAAGCTCTCGAAGCTCGTTGTTTGCCTTAACCGCCGCCATAGGCTCAACAAAAAGGGTTGCTCCGCTGGAGGAAATGTCATGGACAAGCCCCGTAATACTGCCCTTATACTCGGCTTTTACGGGGACTACATACCTGTCACTTCTTGTAGTGATAATTGGCTCTTGAAGGGCCTTTGCATAAGTAGGAGAGGAAATTATTTTTTGAAGGGCCTCACGCACTCTGGCAGAAGCGGCTCTCATATGGCGGCGAATGGTGGAAAGTTCGGAGCTTGCCCCGTCTGCTATTTCGTCCTCGCTTGTTATGCAGCCTGTTATTTTCTCCTCTAAATATTTATTTGCCATAAGGGAGGAAAAAAGAAAGTCAATATCGCTTCTTCCGGTTTTTTCTCCCCCCGCATAGGCCCGCACAACTCTAGCCGTCTGTAAAACTCCGGCAATGTCCAAAAGTTCGTGGGTGTTTAGCATACCCCCGATTTCCGCACGGGTAAGGGCAGAGCGGACATCTTTCAAAGCGCCGAAAGAAGGGCTGCCTTTTAAAACCATCATTTCCTTGGCGGCGCTGGTTTCTCCCAGTCTGTTTTTAACTTCATATTCACTATCCGACGGCCGAAGGGAAAGAAGCTTTTCCTTTGCCGGAGGGCTTACCGCCTCGTTGGAAAGCAACTGCAAAACCGCAGGAAGCTCCAAGGTAATTACTGATTTCTCATAAAGTTCTGTCATATGTTCTCCTTAATTTACGATATCTTTAAAGGCGGCAAAACTTAGGTAAAAGGGCTATCTTACGCTTTTCCAGTAATCAAGGGTTTGAAAATCCCTGTCTAACTGGGTGGGAATATAAGCCTCGCAAAGCTTATAAAGCCTTTTTGTAGCACTGTCCTCAAGGGAAAAGGAAAAGGCCCTTTTGCAGTCTGCCCCTGTAATATGACGCAAGGCGGCAAGGCAGTCAGGGCATAATTCAAACCGCCTGCCTTGTTCATCGGGGCAGCCGGCGCAAAGAAGACTTCCTCCCGTAAGGCTGAAAACCGGTCTTTCCGGCTCCGGATTTCCGCAGACAGCGCAATAGTCAAGGCTTGGCTCATAGCCGGCTAGGCACATAAGCTTAAGCTCGAAAACGGCCTTTATGTGCTCCGGCGGATAAAGATTTTGGCTTAGGGCGAAAAGACTGTTAAGCCCCAGACTTAGCATCGTGGGGTTTGGGCTGTCCTCATCGGAAACGGCCTCTAAAAGGGAGGCAAAATAAACCCCCAGAGAAAGGCTTTCAATATCCCTTCTAAGTCCTAAAAACTGCTCTATGGCCTGAGCTTCTTTAACATACCACTTGCCCTTATTCTCAAAAAGAGTCATCTCTGAAAAGGCCAAAAGCTGGCAGGCGGCGGCGATTTTGCTGCCCTTACGCATAACGGCTCTTGCCGAAACCGCAAGTTTTCCTTCATCCTCGGTTAAAACTGTAAGAATTTTATCCGCTTCCTTATATTTTACTTCTCTTAGTACCAGTGCTTTAGTAGTTTTGTGCATATTATGTAAACCTCCGCCGTATCGACCCATGAATTATTAACGTCATCTTGTCATTTTCCTTCGCGGAAATGAAAAAGCGACAATACTGCCTGCATAGACATCTCATTGCAATTTGCCTTTACGCGAAG
>JAAYFX010000271.1 GCA_012728025.1 Clostridiales bacterium | reverse complement strand
TGCTGTCAATCCAGCGCACTGCCGTTGCGATGTAAAAGTTCATCCCTAAGCGCCAGATGCTCCCTTTCCAGCGACTTCCACTGTGCATCCATTGTTTGGAAGTCTTCCAATGCGGCTAACATTTCTGCAGATTCATATGGCACCCCATCTGCAACAAGTTGGAGCAGCTTTTTCCGCATACCCTCTAAGTCCATACCAATGTCAAAAAGTCTAACTGCGGATATTACAAGCAGGTCATAATCTGATGACAATTATCCATCCCTCATCTCATGTATTGTATTTAATGATATGTGCGTTGAGTCAACACACTGAATTTCATTATACATTGTCTCGTCACACATATCAATAGTCACAATACATCAAATTTAATTCACATACTCTTTACAGTAAAATATTCATAAAGAGGTGAGGAAGATGTCAAAAACCCAGGTTGCCAGATTTGACAACGAGGAACGCTATCGGGAATTAGGTTACGCCATCGCTTATTATCGCAAACGTCGTGGAATGACACAGGAACAGTTAGCAGGCCACATAGGAATTAGCAGACAGCACATGGGCGGAATAGAAGCACCCAATATGGTGAGAGCTGTTTCGCTTGAAGTATTATTTAACATTGCCACAGTTCTGGAAATCGAGCCTTATATGCTCTTAAAATTTAACCCTGAAAAATAGAAAGGCTCCCATCTGATTTTAGAGGGAGCTTGGCGTAAGCACATTTATTTCATAAAACCGATATGAAAGACGAACATAACGTCAGTTTGTTTTACCATAAAACAGGCAAACGGAGCCGATGCTCTTTAAAAAGCACCGGCTTCGTTTGACTATTTGTTGTTATAAAAGTATATTACTCAAAATAAAGCACAAATCCGAACCCTTCACCGACAGGAAAGACCTGCCTTGAATGGTTCGGATTATATGTGCTTGGTGGACCCGAAGGGATTCGAACCCTCGGTCTCGGCGTTGCGAACGCAGCGCTTTACCAGCTAAGCTACGAGCCCCAGTTTTTTCATGGTATGTCTGCGGTGAAATGGCACACATCATATACGGATTATAGAAATTACCTATAATATCGCACTCAAGTATTATAGCATATTTTTATTGATTGTCAAAAGAAAATTTCAAACTCATATTGATATTTTGGAGTTTATGTAGTAAGATAGTGGACAGCGGCTTATGACAAGGCTGCACTAGTCGGGGAGCTAGCGGTGCCCTGTACCTGCAATCCGCTACAGCAGGGATGAATTCCCGCCCCAGGATAATTGATGTGTCGTCTGACCGCAGCAAGTGGTGTTGAAAATCTGGTCTTGCGCAACGGAAGCCCACGAACCATGTCAGGCGGGGAACCGAGCAGCATTAAGAGGGTAACTTCGTGTGCCGCAAGGTAGCCGGATTCGAGCTAACTACTGTGGTAACGGGCATATCAATTTATTCAAAGGTGGGTGTGCAGTCTTGTCATGGGCCGTGGTTTTTATTGTAAGCAGATGATAAACCACCGTGAAGCAAGGAGGGGTTTTTATATATCAGGCACTTTACAGAAAGTGGCGTCCACGCACTTTTGATGACCTTATCTCCCAGCCTCATATCACGGAGACTCTTAAAAACCAAGTTATAAACGGAAGGCTTAGCCACGCTTATCTTTTTGTCGGCACAAGAGGCACAGGAAAAACCTCCTGTGCAAAAATTCTGGCAAGAGCTGTTAACTGCGAAAATCCGCAAGACGGCAATCCCTGTAATGTTTGCAAAAGCTGCGTCGGCATTGAGGACGGCTCAGTTTTGGACGTTGTTGAACTGGACGCTGCCTCTAACAATGGTGTTGACAATGTCCGCGCCCTTCGTGACGAGGCAGTTTTTTCGCCTGTTTCAGTGAAAAAGCGGGTTTATATAATTGACGAGGTTCATATGCTGTCCGGCTCTGCCTTTAACGCACTTTTAAAGATACTTGAAGAACCGCCAGAGCATCTTATGTTTATTCTTGCCACCACAGAGCTTCATAAGGTTCCGGCAACTATTTTGTCCCGCTGTCAGCGCCACAGCTTTAAGCGTATTGCTCCGGAGGATATGGAAAAACGTTTGGAATACGTGGCAGAAAGGGAGAACCTCCGGCTGGATAAGGCTGCTGCTGCACTTTTGGCTCGGCTTGCGGACGGCTCCATGCGGGACGCCCTTTCACTTTTGGACCAATGCTCCGGAAACGAACACATAAGTTCCGAAGGGGTTTTATCCGCCATGGGTCTTGCAGGAAACCTGCGGATTACAGAGCTTTTATGGGCGATTGTAAAAGGCGACACCGAAAAAACTCTCTTCCTTTTTGACGGAATGTGGAGAGATGGAAAGGCACCAGCAAACCTTCTTTCCGAAATATGTTCCCTTTTAAGAGATATTCTTATGATAAAGGTTGCGCCGAAAGGCTCTCGTGAGCTTCTAAGCGGCGGTTATGACAAGGATGTGCTTTTGTCCTTTGCAAATAGCATGGAGTCGGGACGCCTTATTGCGGATATTGATTTTATACAGGCTAGAATAGGCGAGCTTCGTGACGGAAGAAACCCGAAAATTGCGGCCGAACTTTGTCTGATTGGTCTAAGTGAGCCGGATTTGGGCGAGGGGATTGACAGGCTTCGGGCAAGGATTGTAAGGCTGGAAAGCAGTCTTGCAAATGGTCAAATTCCAAAGAATATGCCGAGTTTAGATAACTTTAAGGAAAGGCTATCCGATAAGGAGATACAGTCTCCGCTGACAATAGATGATGAGCCGCCTTTTGATATTCCCCAGAAAATAATAAAAGACGAGATAAAAAAACAGCAAGAGCCTGAAAAGATTTTGGAAAGAAAGCCGGAAGCAAGCTTTGAAAACGGGGCATCTGACTCTAATTCAGCAGAGCCTTTAACCCCAAAGGAGCCTTCTTTGGAAAGCTTTTCGGAAAGGGAAGTTAAAGCTCGGGAGCAGGGGGGCGAAAACCCTTGGGAGAACATAAAAGCAAGGCTGAAGGAAACTATGCAGCCTCCTCAATATGTCCATCTTTCGCAGGCTAAGGGAGAAGTTAAGAATAATGAGTTTCATATTTATGCGGCCAGCACATTTTATAAGGCCGGCCTTGAAAAACCCGAAACTCAGGAGCTTATACGGGCGGCAATTCAAGCGGTTTTAGGTGAAACACTGCCTATAAAGATTTCTGTTATTAAGGAAACACCGACGGGGGATACATCAAAGCTTGATGAGCTTTCAAAGTTTGGAAACGTTAAATTTGAGTAATTTAAATTAATATGAAAACCGGAGGAATAAAGATGGCAAAAGGCAATTTCCGTGGTGGCCCCAAGGGCGGCGGAATGAACATGAATA
Source organism: Clostridiales bacterium (assembly GCA_012728025.1). GTDB lineage: Bacteria > Bacillota > Clostridia > Oscillospirales > Oscillospiraceae > UBA2658. The sequence goes on along the minus strand of JAAYFX010000271.1, from coordinate 1,503 downwards.
TGATGAAGCAAGTCCAGAAGATGCAGCAGGATATGCTTAAGATGCAGGAAGAAATGGAGAGTCTTGAGCATACAGCCACATCAGGAGGTGGGGTTGTAACCGCTGTTGTAAGCGGCAAGAAAGAACTTGTACGCCTTACAATAGAGCCGGATGCTGTTGACCCCGATGACGTTGAAATGCTTCAAGACCTTGTGCTTGCGGCTGTAAACGAGGCTTTAAGAAAGGCTGAAGCCGCCGCCGGCGAGTCTATGTCAAAGCTAACAGGCGGCCTTAATCTAGGCGGTCTGGGGCTTTAATAACAAAAACACCGCAGGGGTGTTCAGCTAACAATGCGCTGTATGCCCCTGCGGTGTTTTATTAAGATATATCCCTTTAGGATATGTTTTAGCCTTAATTATCCTTAACAGAAGCTTATTCGGCAACCTTTCCCAAGGCTACAAGCTTTTCAGGATTTGTTATTATTACATCGGGATAATTTGAATCGATGCACTGGAGTCTTTTGCCGCCAACCCTATCACGCAGACGTTTAAAATATGAGCTGCCTTCGTACATAAAAACGCCAATATCGCCATGCTCGAGTTTTGGCTGCTGGTGTATCCAGACAATCTGCCCGTCATGGAAATCCGGCTCCATGCTTTCACCTGAAATGCGGATACCGAAGTTTGCCGAAAGGGGAACTTCCGTACCCACTGGAATAAGCTCATAATCCGGAAGGTCGAGAAGCTGACCCTGATTTGCGGCCTTATCAATATCGTAAACCGGAAGGGTGCGTATTCTGGTGCCTCGAGGGCCTTCATGAGTCGGCTCATCGTAAAGGCCGCTATCACGAAGCATATCCGCATATTCGTTTACACGCTGTCTCCCATCATCGTTTAGGCCGGAAAAAATGTCATAACTTTTCCCTGTAAAGGCACCGCTTATATCAAGAATGCCCAGAATGTCACATATAATTAAAAACTGCATGGCGTTTGGCAGTGAGGCACCGCTTTCCCATTTTGAAACAGCTTGATTTGTAACCCTTACCCCTCGCTTTACGAGGAGGGCCGCAAATTGGCGCTGGGAAAGACCGGCTTTTTTCCGAAAGGCGCATATTTTTTCGCCAAGACTTTTTTCCACTCCAAATCACCTCTTGATAAGTATATTATATTGTTATCCATATTGCAAGAGGGTTTTTCAGATAATATCCTCTTTGGAGATTTTTATATGGATAAAGCTAAATGGATACTAAAAGTTACCTAAAGAAGCTATTTTCATCTTGATTAGGTACGTAATTAAAGTATAATGTAAGATGTACAATAAAGAGAGTCGATTATTCCCGATGGGGAAAAATATTTAGCAAAATATTAGGGAGGAAGCATATGAGACGTAAACCAATTTACATATTTCTGGCTCTTTTAGTGCTGAGTATAAGCCTTATGGCCATTCCGGCGCTGGCAGACGCAGGCTTTTTTTCGGGGGATTCCGATTACGGCGGCTCTAGCGACTGGGGTGGTTCCAGTAGTT
>JAAYFX010000021.1 GCA_012728025.1 Clostridiales bacterium | reverse complement strand
GGAATATTCCATGCCGGCATTTTTCGAGACTGTGTCGGCAATATCACAGAGAAGGGGAAGGTTTTCCTCAATAATGACCGCCGCCTCTTGGGAGTTTTCCGCAGCTTTAAGCCTTGGCTCTAAGGCCAAAAGAACGCTGTCCCGCACCTTCAGCTTTAGCTGCTGGTCTTTGTCGCTGTCCGACTGGGCGATAACGTGAAGCCGCACAAGCTCGCCGGACAGCTGCCTTTGCCTTGCCCCTGCCCAAAGACCTGTGCATAGGCTGACACAAAGGGCAAAAAGCAGGGATATTTCCCATATTTTCAAATGTTTTTCCAGTTTCATGAAAGATAAACCGCCTTACTATGTATTCTAAAACATAGTATCGGCGGTTTTTTTGATGCTTATACCATTTTTTTAAACTTAAATGCTAATTGCTCCCTGTGGCTGGGTTAAAAAAACCTCGTTATAGCTTTTAAGCAGCAACAGGCGGGCCTTTTCGGCCTTTTCAGCCTCGTCAAAAACACCAAAAACGGCGGAACCTGTTCCTGTCATAACGGCACCTAAGGCACCGCAGTCTAAAAGGGTTCTTTTTATGAGGCTGACATCCTTTGGTGTTTCGGGCAAAACTTCCTCGAAAACATTATACATCCTTCGGCAGATTCCGGACAAATCCTCCTTGTCTATGCAGTTTAAAATTCCCGCCGTATCCGGCCTGTATTTTATATTACGTGAATCAATTTTTGAAAAAAGCACAGGAGTGGAAACGGAAAAGCTGGGCTTGCAAATAACTATAAAGCAGTGGGGCAGGGGAGCTAGGGCTGTTAAAACCTCGCCCTTACCCTTGGCAAGGGCAGTGCCGCCACATACGCAAAAGGGCAGGTCAGAGCCGAGGGTGAAGGAAAGCTCCAAAAGCTCCTTGTGGGAAAGAGGGTTGCCAAACAGCTTGTTCAATCCCCGCAGCACAGCCGCCCCATCAGCCGAGCCTCCGCCCATGCCGGCGCATACTGGTATGTTTTTAATAATGTCTATATCACAGCCGCCTTTAAACCCTGTTTTTTCAAAGAAGGCTTTGGCGGCTTTTGCCGCTATGTTGCGGTTATCACAGGGCAGAAAGGGTAGGTTAACACTAAGGCGGATTTGGGACTTGTCTCTTAAGCGTATGTGTAATTCGTCGTGCATGGCAACACTTTGCATGACCATGCAAAGCTCGTGATAGCCATCTGGAAGCTTTGAAATCACGTCCAAAGAAAGGTTAAGCTTTGCATAGGCCCTTTCCCTTATTTCACCCATAAAGACTCCTTTCCGGCATTTTCACCCTTTGTTTTTTCTTCCCGATTATGCGGAAAAGAGGATAGAATTTAAACAACCTATGATAAACCCCTGTCTTGGGGCTTTGGCTTTTTACAATTCAAAAAGCTTCGGCATAAGGTCTGTGCCCTTTTCAAGGTAAGGGCCTTTTTGCCCGTCAATTTCGGTGTAAAGAAGTCCTGCACCTGTGTCATAACGGCTGTCGTATATCATAAAGGGGACAGGGTCGCCGTCGTGACCTCTTGTAGAAGTAAGGGTTTTGTGGTCGGAAACGAAAAGCAGGCGATAGTCAAAGGCTCTTTCGTCCAAAGCCTTTGTTAAAGGTGTGAGAACACGGCTATCCAGCCACTCTATGGACTGAAGCTTTCCCTTAAGGTCGCCGTTGTGGGTGCATTCGTCGGGGGCTTCCACGTGGACGGCGGCAAAGTCATAATCGCTGTCGAGAGCGTCAATGCAGGCATTCACCTTGCCTTCAAGGTTTGTGTCAATTTCACCCGTTGCACCATCCACCATTATGACATCAAGACCCGAGAGGTTTGCAATGCCGTGGCAGAGGGGAACAGCGGAAATAACAGCGCCCTTTTTGCCGAACTTTTCATAAAAGGACTCCAACTCAACACCGGTTCCCTCCGCCCAGAACCAAATGCCGTTTGCGGGAAGCTTAGATTCGGCTCTGCGCTTTTCGTTTATGGGGTGTTTGTCCAAAACCTTGTGGGCAAGCTCCATTAAAGACAAAAGCACAGCCGCATTTTCACAGCCCGAGGGAAGATATGCGCCTATGACCTCTCCCAAATGGTCATGAGGAGGGTGAAGCTTTATGCCCTTTATATCGGCACTGCCTTGAACGGCTATGTGCCTAAAGGAAGGGGCGGGGTATACTGTCATATGAGCTTTTTCTGCCAAAGCCGAAAAATCCGGATGGGCAAAAAGGTCTTTTATAAGCTCTAAGGACTGCTCTCCTTCAACGGAGCCGCCGGAGTGAGATAAAATCTTCTTCTCCGAAAAGGGCAGGTCTGAATCCTCAAGAGCTATCATGTTGCAGCGATAAGAAACGTCGCCGCTTTTAAGCTTTATGCCTGTGGCCGCCGCCTCTAGAGGGCTGCGCCCTGTGTAGCAAACATTAGGGTCTGCTCCTAAGATGGATAAAATCCCCGTGTCGCTTCCCGGAGGCAGGCCCTCGGGGCAGGTTTTAACACTGCCGATAAGGCTTTTTCTTGCCAAAGCGTCAATGCCCGAGGTGTCAGCGTATTCCAGAGGGGTTTTTCCTCCAAGCTCGGAAACGGGATTATCAGCCATGCCGTCGCCTATAACCAAAACATATTTCATGCAATTTATCCTTTCGCAAATAACCGGTGAGAGGTTTTATATTTGCAACATTATACACCATTTTCCCCTGTCTGGAAAGGGATATTAAAGGCTCTGGGGAGATTTTTTGAAAGCTTTGCTACTCTTTGGATATTGATGCCTTAGATAGAGCGGGAGATTACAAGTAGTTTAACAAGGGTAAGGAACTGGCGCTGGAGTTGGCAGGACTTAAAAACCTTAAAAAATCCCCGCCTGCCGTATAATGCGGTGAGCGGGGATTTTAAAAAACTTATATTTAGAGCAAAGACTTTTTAAGGAGAGTCTGCAAAGCGCCTTGCCGCTTCAGTCACATGGCTTGCAAGGACTGCCGTTGTAACAGAGCCAACACCACCGGGGACGGGGGTTACAAAGCCGGAAACAGCCTCGGCGGCGGGAAAATCCACATCGCCGCACATTTTCCCATCAACAAAGTTTATGCCTACGTCTATGAGCACCTGCCCCGTAGACAAATGCTCGGCACCTATGGCCTTCGCCTTACCCACAGCGGCAATGAGCAGCTGGGCTTCTTTTGTTACAGAGGGGAGGTTTTGGGTTTTTGTGTGGCAGATTGTGACAGTGGCGTTTTTCTCCATGAGCATCATGGCTAGAGGCCTTCCCACAACAAGGCTTCGCCCAACGACCACAGCGTTTTTACCAGTGCAATCTATGCCGTAAAAGTCCAGAATTTCGATGCAAGCCTTGGCAGTACAGGGGGGAAAACCCTCTCCGCTGCCGGTAAAAACACCGGCGAGGGAACCATAGCTAATTCCGTCAACATCCTTTTCCGGAGAGAGGGCACGGCGGGTCGCCTCACCGTCAAGATGCTTCGGCAGGGGCATGAAAAGCAAAATACCATGGACAGCCTTGTCGCAGTTAAGCTCCTCTATGGCCGCTATAAGCCCCTTCTGGGAAACATCTGCCGGAAGGATGACAGACCTTGTGTCGACTCCTGCCTTTTCACAGCGCTTCATAGCACTTTGCTCATAGGCAATATCGTCCTCCCTTTCTCCCACACGCAAAAGGGCAAGGGTGGGGGAAACTCCAAGACTTCTCAGATGCTCGGAAAGTTCTTGTGTGCGCTGGTTTATAGCCTCTGCAACCGGAGCGCCTTTTAAAAGCTCTAACATAAAAACTCCTTGCTTACTTTATTTGTTCGAATACCTCGCTGAAAACCTCATCGGCCATTTGACCGTATTCGGATAAAAGGGCCTCGGTTTCTGCACGAAGGGCAGCGGCGTATTCCTCGTCCTTCATAGAGCGAAGGTTTATAAATATATTAAGACTTGCCCCAACAAGGGCAGATTTGCAAAACAAAACACCTGCACCCACATCGGAAATCATAAGGCGGGAGCCTTTAACCGAAAGCTCTTTATGCAGCTTTATGGCTTCGGCTGCGGTTTTCATTATATTAAGAGGGCCTGTGCAGGCAAGCTGTAAGGCACGTTCCATAAGCTCAGGAGTTTGAGGGTCGTTTCGGGGCAGTGAATAAGCCTGAGCCAAGGGAGCAAAGCAAGCGGCATCCTCGTCAATTTGAGAAAGAAGTTTTAAGCGCAGCTTATTGGACTTTTCCAGTATGCGCCCAATGTCATCCTCATACTCAGCATATTTCTTTTTTCCGGTGGTAAGATTTGCAACCATGGATGCCAAAGCCGCACCCAAGGCACCCACAAGGGCGCTGGCACCGCCGCCGCCGGGGACAGGGGCAGATGAGGCTAAAAGCTCCGAAAATTCACACAGGGATTTTTCAGCAAATGGCATATTGACCTCCTGAAAAGCTTAATAATTAAGTCTGTGGGAATGTCTTTTCCCACAAAACAATACTACCACAAATAATACTTGTGCGCAATGAAATCAACATAAAGAGGGGGAGCTTTTCCGGAGATAACAGGATTAAAGCTTTACAAGAGCAAAATTTGTTTAAAACGCCTTGTTGCAGGCTCTGCCAAATGGGGGCTTTGACCCCTTGGTATGAAGTCATAAATCATCTTAAAGCTTGTGTTTATTTTTTGACCATCGCTTTAGCTGAATAAACTATCCTAAAAAACAACTGTTCCAAGTTTGAGTCTCTGATACAAGAATTATAATTTATTGTGTTGCTAAATGTAACAAAAACGTTTCAAGTTTTTGGTGATTGTGCAAAGTTACCCTATAACTGGATATATTTTGTGCTTTTGGACAATTGACACTTTTGGGCTGTCGTGATAACCTTTTCCTAGGTTGAGTTTATACTCCCGAAACAGGCTGGCTTCATATGCCGGCTCGCCGACAAGGACGTATATGCGGAAAGAAAAGTGATCCTGACGGCACTTTTTATTGATTATGCGGACAAGCGGCGAATTTAATAACTTTATGGAGGTCATTATTATGGCATTTAGCATGGATACAATAGTAGGCGACGTTCTCGCTAACCCCGAAGCAGTTAAGGTCATGGACGAAATCATGCCCGGAACTTCCACCAACCCCATGATGAAGATGGCAAAGGGCTTTACCCTTGGCAAGATTGCTAAGACTCCCGCTGCTAAGATTCCTGAGGCAAAGATTCAGGAGTTCATCGACGCTTGCAACGCAAAGGGTCTCTAATCCTTACTATTTGTTTTATTAGTTTCTCGGCCTGAACATCTCACCGTCAGGAGACTGTAATGGCTCTATAAAACTTAAAAACGGATTTAGCAGCACGTCGGTTTTCCGGCGTGCTGTTTTCATATAATCCCGGTTTTAAAGGGTAGGAAAAAACAGATTGAAGACTTTTAAGCCTTCAATCTGTTTTTATTTTCTCAGGCAGCCGAGGGCAAACTCTGCATAAACCAGGTGATAAGCTCTGCTGCTTCCGCACGGCTTATATAATCTAAAGGCCTAAAAATTTCCCTGTCATTTTTTGAAACAAAGCCACAATCACGAAGAAGGGATACATAGCCGCAGGCCCAGGGGCTTGTTCTCTCGTCGTCCCTGTATGAGACGATATTTATAGCTTTCGGTTTACTGTTTTGATTTTCTTGCGCATAACGGCCGAGGATGGTGTAAAACTGCTCTCGTGTTATGTATTCGTCAGGTGCAAAGGAACTTTCCGATACACCTTTTATGTAACCGTTTTCATAAGCCCAGCTAACAGCCTGAGAAT
>JAAYFX010000348.1 GCA_012728025.1 Clostridiales bacterium | reverse complement strand
GGGTGGAGTTGTTTTGCACCAACAAGCTTCGCTGTCCGTCCTCCATAAGAAAAAAGGGCAAGGCTACCACGTTTTCTGCCGCCATCTGAGGGGTATTGGAGGCTGCATTGGGCGAAGCGAATCCCGACTGCCACTTGAGACCGGCTTTTTGTATCGAGGTCATGGACTGGCTGTCTCCCAGCTTGCTTGTGTACCAAGTGTGCTGGTTAGCGCCAACTCCTTCGGCATCCAGACCGTAGTAGGCAAGGGCATCCTTGTGTGCCCCCAGCTCATAGGCTTCCCGCTGGGGAGAGGCATAGGCATTTGTGTAGAAATGAACACCTACGTAGTAATTGTGCTCTTTGGCATATTCCGCCTGCCGGCGCAGTTGGGTTTCAAAGGGGAAATAACCGCTGTCAATAGGATAAGCCATGCCATATTCCTGACTGCCGCAGAGCAGGTCGGTTTGCCCGTCGCCGTTTAAATCTATAAACGAGGGAACCGCCCAATTTCCAAACTTCAGGGCAAAGGTTCCTTTATAGTTCATCTCGTCGGCGGAGATATAGCTGTCAAACTTATAGCTGCCGTCAGCTTGTGCCAGCAAAATGGCAATATATCCGTCAAAGGTGCCGACTGCCAAATCCAGCCGCCCATCGCCATTCCAATCCACTGTAGTAGGGGCCAGCCAGTGACCGAGGTTTGCGTTAGCACAGACCTTGGAAAGGCTGAACGCATCAAGGCGGTTGAATGACAGGGTGCCGTCAGACCCCCGACTGCCGGGATATACCATAAGCACGCCGCTGTCAGAACCGACTATCAACTCATCCACGCCGTCATCATTCAAATCCGCAAGATGGGGGAGCGCCTGTCCGGGCACATCACTGCGAAACAAAATTCCCCGCGGCTCAAATACCGTGCTGCCGCTACCGGAAAACCAGCGAACAGAGCCGTCATCCCATCCGCAGAGCAGGTCGAGACTGCCGTCGCCGTCCAAATCCGAAAGCTGGGGAGCCGAGTAGCCTCCGTGCTTAATAGGGCTGCCGTCGGAAGTGGTGAGAGCTTGGGCTGCGCCCACCTGCACTCGTCCATTTTTGAAGCCGAGACCAAGGCAGAAATAGACCAGACCATCCTCACTGCCGCAAACAATGTCCGTCAGTCCGTCGCTGTTGAGGTCGGCGGCCTGGGGATAAGCACGCAGAGTGTATTCCGGGTAGTCAACAAAGTAACTGCCGCTATCCTCTATTGAGGAAAAGCTGAGCCACTGACCGCCTGCATCCACATGGGTGCCGGAGGAGTAAGCATTCTCATAGTAGTCCATCTGAAAATCGAAGCCGTCATGTGCATTATTGCACAGATAGGTAACCGACTCTGCCCGTTGGAACCAGGTATAGCTGTTGCGAATCAAGGTAAATGATGGAATTTGGTTATACTCCTCGCAAAGCTGAGAAAAGATTTGCATAGAACCGTTGGCAATGCCGGTGATTTCCTCATAATGAAGCTCCCACGCCATAGAGGGTGTGCCATAATAGCCATAGACTCGCTCCAGTGAAAAGCCATACCGCAGCTTTGCGATATACT
>JAAYFX010000270.1 GCA_012728025.1 Clostridiales bacterium | reverse complement strand
CGTTTGTATCGCTTGAACAGCTGCAAGAGTTTTCAGAAGAATTTCCTACACCTTACCACCTTTACGATGAAAAGGGAATACGGGAAAATGCTCGAAAGCTTTACAAGGCCTTTTCGTGGAATAAGGGCTTCAAGGAATATTTCGCTGTTAAGGCCACTCCAAACCCCGCCATTATGAAAATACTCAGTGAAGAGGGCTGCGGGATGGACTGCTCATCCCTCACAGAGCTTATGCTTTGCGAAAAATGCGGCATAACAGGGGAGGAGATTATGTTCTCCTCAAACGATACCCCTGCCGAGGATTTTGTTCTGGCCGATAAGCTGGGTGCTATAATAAACCTCGATGATATTACACATATAGACTTTTTGGAAAAGACCATAGGCCACATACCGGAAAAGATTTGCTGCCGCTATAATCCGGGGGGGAACTTCGAGATTTGCAACACCATCATGGATACCCCTGGTGACGCTAAATACGGGCTTACAAAGCCCCAGATGTTTCAGGCATTCCGCCTTTTGAAGGAAAAGGGCGTTAAGGAATTTGGAATCCACGCTTTTCTTGCCAGCAACACAGTAACGAACGACTATTATCCCTCTTTGGCAGCGGTGCTTTTCCGCCTTGCGGTAGAGCTTAAAAACGAGCTGGATATTCACATCAGCTTCATAAATCTTTCTGGCGGCATTGGCATACCCTACCGTGAGGACCAGCAGCCAGCGGACATCATGGCCATAGGTGAGAGAGTTCGGAAGGTATACAGCCAGATACTAACTCCTGCGGGCATGGGTGATGTGGCCATCTATACAGAGCTTGGTCGTTTTATGCTGGCACCTTATGGCTGCCTTGTGACCTCTGCCATCCATAGAAAGCATATACACAAGGACTACATAGGCGTTGATGCCTGCGCCTGCAACCTTATGCGTCCGGCCATGTACGGGGCTTATCACCATATAACCGTTATGGGTAAGGAACAGGCACCGGCAGACCATCTTTATGATATTGTCGGCAGCCTTTGCGAAAACAATGACAAGTTTGCCATAGACCGCTGGCTGCCCCGCATAGATGCAGGAGACTTCCTTGTTATCCACGATACGGGGGCCCACGGGCACTCCATGGGATATAACTACAACGGCAAGCTGCGCAGTGCCGAGGTTCTTTATACGGAGGATGGGGGCACAAAGCTCATCCGACGGGCAGAAACTCCTGATGATTATTTCGCCACTCTTAATTTTTAGTCCCGTTCCGCTGTTTTAGGCATTTTTTCCACAGTGGTAGCGGAAACTTCGAAGGCGGTTTTTGAAATCTGCGCTCCGTCTATGATTTTTATGTACTCACGGCTTTGTATTCTGCCTTCCAGCTCGATTACATCGCCTACCTGCCAGATGGCGCAGTCCAAGGCGTTTTGCCCCCAGCAGATACAGGGCAGATAGTCCGAGTGACCATAGCTTCGGTTTACTGCCACCAAAAGGTCGCAGATGTCCCGTCCAAGAGGTGTTGTGCGAAGGTTCGGTTTTTTGCACAGGGTACCTATAAGGGCTATCTCATTTTGCGCCTCATCATCGCAAAGCTCAATATCATGGGCATAAACGAAAATAACCAGTCTGTTTCCAACTCCGCTCTTATTATTATAGGAGCGGAGTTCTCCTTTTATCCGTACTTGAGAGTATTCCCCCACCTCCAGAGAGGACAAAAGCTCCTTTGAGCAAATTATGTTTATTTTGTCCTCAACCCCCGAAAGTCTCGGCACAGTTAAATAAAAAGAATAAAAGCTTTTGTTTCCACCGCAATGGGAGAAAACCGGAGCGCTGTCAAGGCTTCCGCATAGGGTAACGTTGTTCATTGTAATCCTGTTTAGCATATTGACCTCCAAACTCACTTGTAATACTTTTACAGCGATAATCCGCTTCCGCTTGTCCGGCCGTAATAAAATTAAGCGCAAGCCTGTTCACAAATACATATTCGGACAGCCAATCTGATATTCATGCCCTTGGTGGGGAATGTTTTTACAAAAAGAGTGCTGATTATAATACGCTAAAGTACACTTTGGATTTTTGGAGCACTAGCTTCTAAACTCGACAAATTATCTCACTTTTTTGCTATACAACTGCTGCTGATTATTGCATTACCTAGGTAAAACATGGCGAAAAATGGCACTAAATATTGTAAAAGGTTTAAAAACTCACAATTGGTGAAAGTTGTTTGCCACAACGTCTTGACTCGTATGTAAAAATGATATAAAATTGCAAAGATATAATTTGCTGCCGTGTTTCGTGAAGATAACTTGGGGGTTTCTTCACGGCTCGGCGCAAATAATTTTCCGCAAAAAAATACAGGAAGTGAAGATATGGCTAAATACACCTTAAAAAGGTTAGGCATGGCGATTATTACCCTACTGCTTGTCGCTTGCATAACCTTTTTATTGATGAACACCATCCCTGGTTCCCCATGGTTGACCGAAAAAACACCCTCACAGGCAACAATTGACGCACTTAATGAGAAATACGGCCTTAATGAGCCAGAAATTGTTCAGCTCGGAAAGTATTTCAAAAATCTGTTTAAAGGCGACATGGGTGTTTCTCTGAAAATGCAGAAAAACAGACCGGTTGTAGATATAATTTTAGAGATGTTTCCGGTTTCGGCAAAAATCGGCGCAATCGCTTTGCTTTGGGCTGTGCTGGTGGGCGTTCCCCTAGGCTGTATAGCAGCGTATAATCGGGGGAAATGGGTAGACAGTCTGCTGAGGATTGTTGGAACCATCGGAATTTCCATGCCCAGCTTTGTTGTTGCCTCGCTGCTGTTAACAGGACTTGGAGGAAGTGACGATTCGATTTTTCCAACTATCTTTAAAGCCAGCCTAGGGGCAAAGGCGTATATCTTGCCCTGTTTTGCTCTGGGACTTTACCCCATGTGCTATATTTCCAGACAGGCAAGGTCATCAATGCTCGACGCTTTGGGGCAGGATTACATAAAAACAGCCAGAGCGAAGGGGCTTAAAAATTCGGCAGTTATCTTTAAGCATGCTTTGCGCAATGCCCTTATTCCGGTAATCACCTACCTCGGGCCCCAAATTGCCTTTACCCTTTGCGGTGGCTTTGTTGTTGAGACGGTGTTTTCCGTTCCCGGTTTGGGCCGCTATTTTATCCAAAGCATACAAAACCGTGACTACCCCTTAATAATGGGAACGACAGTCTTTTTAGCCGCTTTCATTATTTTTATGAACTTCTTTGTAGATATTCTTTATGTGGTTGTTGACCCGAGGATTAAGCTTGAGAAGGGAGGCGAGTAAAGGTGGCTGATAAAACACAAAAAACCAAAACCGCACAGCCGAATAAAATCAAATTCGGCTCTCTGCAGCCTGACATAGAAAATCTTCTTGAGCTGAAGCCCGAGGATTTTATGCCTGCCAGCGAGGAGCAGAAAGAATCCTTCATCCAAAACCGTGAAAGCACATCTTATTGGAAGGACGCTTGGCGCAGACTAAGGCAAAACAAGGTTTCTATGGTTGCTCTCGGGGTTATAATCCTCCTTATACTTTTTGCGTTTATCGGCCCCATGGTAGTCCCTTATGGCTACGACCAGTTTAACAGCGGCGCTGAAAACCTGTATCCTTGGCACTATTCCCTTAAAGACCAGCGTCTTATAGACAGTGTTTCCGGAAATGCACAGGAGCGTCTGGAAGCGGCACTTGCCGATGCGGAAGCTGAAAAGGGCGAGGCTCTAAACTCCAGAGAGATAGCTAAAATCCGTGCGGTTGTAAACTCTACAACCGTAGACCTTGAGGATTTTATAAAGGAAAATAACATCAAACATAAAGCCTTCGGCTATTCAGTATCAGAGCTTAAGCGTATTGAGGCCGGCGAAAAGGTTTTTCCCCATGTTTTCGGAACAGACCGCTATGGTCGTGACAACATGGTAAGGCTTATGATTGGCACAAGAGTATCCATGCTCATTGGTGTTTGCGCAGCCCTTCTTGTTCTGCTGATTGGAGCCACATATGGCTCGATTTCCGGATTTTTCGGTGGAAAAGTTGATGCTGTCATGATGCGTATAGTGGAGCTTATCTATTCCATTCCGGAGGTTCTTGTGGTTTTACTGCTGTCCACAGCATTAAAGCCCGCTTTGACGACTTTTCAAAATAGCGGCAATGGTTTTTTCCAAAAGCTTATAGGGCTTTTGGGGCCGAACCTCATTTCTCTTTTCTTTGCCTTTGGTCTTTTATACTGGGTGACCATGGCTCGTATAATACGTGGGCAGATACTTCAGCTTAAAGAGCAGGAGTTTATAACGGCGGTTCGTGCCTTGGGGGCAGGCTCCGGCCGTATAATAAAAAAGCACCTTCTTCCAAACTGCATAGGACAGATTGTTGTTACAACCTGCTTGCAAATACCTTCGGCAATTTTCTTAGAGTCGTTTTTGTCATTTTTGGGTGTAGGTGTTTCCTCACCTATGACAAGCCTTGGCTCCATGGCTTCGGAGGCTCTCAGCGGAATTCAGACCTATGGTTACCGTCTTGTTATACCCGCCATTGTTTTGAGTATTATGATTCTTGCATTTAACTTATTTGGCGATGGGCTTCGTGACGCTCTTGACCCAAGACTTAAGAAATAAGAAAGGAGGAGACTTTATTTTGAAAAACGGAAGAAAAAAAGCTTCTACATCCGCAGCCTCTAAAACCGCTTTAGGCAAAAAAGAAGGAAAGCTGCTGGAAGTTAATGACCTCAAGGTTTCCTTCTTTACCCCCGCAGGCGAGGTAAAAGCCGTCGGCGGCATAAGCTATGACCTAAACTACGGTGAGGTTATGGGCATTGTCGGCGAATCCGGCTCCGGTAAAAGCGTTGAGGCATATTCCATAATGGGACTTTTGCAGTCTCCCGGAAAGGTTGTGGGCGGCTCCATAATCTTTGAGGGAGAGGACGTTCTAGCTAAGTCAAAGGAGGAAATGACAAGCTTTAGGGGAAACAAGGTTTCGATGATTTTCCAAAACCCCATGACATCCTTAAACCCCGTATACACAGTTGGCAATCAGCTTGTGGAAGCCCTTCGGGCACATAATAAAGATATTTCCGCCGCAGAGGCTAAAAAACGGGCGGCAGAAATGCTTGACATGGTCGGCATAAACAATGTTGAAAAGCGCATGAAGCAATACCCCCACGAGTTTTCCGGAGGTATGCGCCAGCGTGTAATGATTGCTATGGGGCTTATTTGCAACCCTAAGCTTCTTATTGCGGACGAGCCGACAACGGCTCTTGACGTTACCATTCAGGCGCAAATCATAGAGCTTATGAAAGAGCTTCAGCAAAAGACCCAAATGGGAATAATCTTCATAACCCACAACCTTGGTGTTGTGGCGGAAATTTGCGATAAAGTTTCTGTCATGTACGCAGGGCGCATTGTTGAAAAAGGCTCGGTTAACGATATATTTTATAAGCCCTCCCACCCTTACACTGTTGGCCTTTTGCGTTCTATGCCAAGGGTTGACGCTCAGGAATATGAGCGGCTTATCCCCATAGAAGGCACCCCCGTGGATATGCTAAACCCGCCCGACGGCTGTCCCTTTGCGCCGAGATGTGAAAGCTGTATGCAGATTTGCCTGAAAAAGATGCCCCCCTATGTTGAAATGGGAGATGGGCACAGCAGTGCTTGCTGGCTTCGGGTTCAGGAAAAGATGAAAGACAAGGAGGCCAAAAACAATGGATAATAAGGTTCTTCTTGAAATAAAAAACCTTAAAAAATACTTTCGTATAAGCGGCGTTAAAGGCCCCGGAGTTCAAGCTGTTGAAGACGTATCTTTCCAGATAAAAAAAGGCGAAACTCTGGGACTTGTGGGAGAATCCGGCTGCGGTAAAACCACCTTGGGGCGCACCATTTTGCGTCTGTATGAGCCAACCTCAGGCGAGAT
>JAAYFX010000269.1 GCA_012728025.1 Clostridiales bacterium | reverse complement strand
TAACGAAAGAGGTGAAGCTGTAATGACAAATACAGTTCTCGTCGAAATTGCCGGACGTGAGTATCAGCTTAGAACGGATGAAGACCCCGAATATGTAGCAGAGCTTGCAAATTTTGTTACGGTTAAGGTTCTTGAAATAAAGCGTGATTCCAATGCTTCTGCCCTTGACTGTGCAACCATGGCGGCTCTGGACATTGCAGACCGCTATTTTAAGGAGCAGAAGAAAAAGACTCCGTCAAGGAAAAAAGCCGCTGCTGCTGCCCCGCCCGAGCCGCCCACCCTGCTTTAGAAGCGGGGCGACGGCTTATGACGGCATTCATAATACCCAAGGGAAAGGCAAAAAAATGTTAGAGCTTCTTTCACCGGCCGGCTCTCCTGAAACGGTGGTTGCCGCCGTTTCCAGCGGAGCAGATGCCATATATATGGGCTTTGGCGGCTTTAATGCCCGCCGCAACGCAAAAAATTTTACGGACGAAGAATTTGAAACTGCCGTCCGCTATTGCCGTGCCCGAGGCTGTAAGGTTTACCTAACCTTAAACACACTTGTGTCCGACAGGGAGATTGAGGAGGCAGTGCGTCTTGCTTGCTTTGCCTCCGCTGTGGGCATAGATGCAATAATTGTTCAAGATTTGGG
This sequence comes from Clostridiales bacterium, assembly GCA_012728025.1. Classification (GTDB taxonomy): domain Bacteria; phylum Bacillota; class Clostridia; order Oscillospirales; family Oscillospiraceae; genus UBA2658. The sequence goes on along the minus strand of JAAYFX010000269.1, from coordinate 7,418 downwards.
TCTTGCACGAATTTTAAGATGTGTTTTACCGGATTTGCCCCTCCACGCCAGCACCCAAATGAGCATACACAACATTGCCGGAGCCGAGGCTGCCTACGAGCTTGGTATAAGTCGTGTGGTTTTGGCCCGTGAGCTTAGCATAGAGCAAATTTCCGACATTGCCCACAGGTCACCTGTTCAGGTTGAGGTTTTTGTCCACGGAGCCTTGTGCTTCTGCCACTCCGGCCAGTGCTATATGAGCGCCCTTATCGGCAGGCGAAGCGGCAATCGAGGCTATTGCGCACAGCCCTGCCGCCTCCAATACAGTCTTGGCGGCAGGATGGACGACTACCCCTTAAGCCTTAAGGACAACTGTCTTGTAAAATACCTTGATGAGCTTGAAAGGCTTGGCGTTGCCAGCGTTAAAATAGAAGGGCGTATGAAGCGTCCGGAATACTCCGCCATAGTCACAGGCATCTATGCCCGTGCAATCCGTGAGAAGAAGGAGCCGTCCGAGCAGGAAATGCAGCAGCTTGAGACGGCCTTTTCCCGTCAGGGCTTTACAGACGGCTACTATACCGGAAATCTCGGCCCTGAGATGTTCGGCATTCGCACCGAGCCGGAAAAAGATGTTAACAAGCTTTATTCCGCCGCCCGCAGGGAATATGCCAACACTGAGCCAAGAAGGGTTCCCATAAAGTTTTATTCCATCATAAAAGCCGGCGAAAAGTCACGTTTTGCCGTTGAGGATGAGGATAAAAACAAGATTATTAGAGACGGCCCTGTTCCCCAGCCTGCCCAAAATCAGGCTTTAACAGAGGCCTCTGTCAGAGAGCAGCTTTACAAAACCGGTGGCACACCCTATCTATGCACCGAGGTTTCCTCTGTTATAGAACCCGAGCTTTTTCTTCCTGCCAGCGCCTTAAATGAAATCCGCCGCTCTCTTTTAGACAGCCTTACAGAGGAGCGCAAAAAAGCCCCCCTAAGACCTGTGGGGAAAATGCCCCCCGCTCCCAGAGACATTAAAACCTTGGGAAAGCCAAAGCGCATTTTTCAGGTTACAAGCTCCGAGCAACTTACAAAAAGACTTGCCGACTGTGAGCCGGACTATATTTACGTTCCCCTTGAAATACTTGTTTCAAATCCCACGGCTGTTTTGCCCTTTGCGGAAAAAGGGGCAGTTCCTGTGGCTGTTTTGCCTCGGATAATAACTGACAAAGAGAAAAACGAGGTTTGGGCAATGTTGGAGCGTGCCCGTAAAATGGGCATTGAAGAAGCCCTTGTGGGTAACATCGGACACATTAAGTTTGCAAAGCTTTTGGGCTTTGATATCCGTGGGGACTTTGGGCTAAACGCCTTTAACTCCGACAGCCTTCAGGTGCTCTCCGCCGCTGGATTTATTTCAGCCACAGCCTCCTTCGAGCTTCGCATGAGCCAGATAAGAGATATGCAAAAGCCCCTTAATGTGGAGGTTTTTGCATACGGACGTCTGCCTGTTATGGTAAGTGAGCAGTGTATTATAAAAAACAGCGCCGGTAACTGCGCCTGTGAGGCAAACGTCAATCTTTCAGACCGTACAGGTCAATCTTTCCCCGTTATGAAGGAATTTGGCTGCCGCAATGTTATATACAATACACATAAGCTTTTCATGGCGGACAAAATGGATGATTTGGAAAACTCCGGCATTTGGGGATACAGGCTTTTATTCACCAATGAAGGGCCGGAGGAATGTGTTCGTGTGGCAGAAGGCTTTTTTGGAAAAACAGACTATGTTCCCAACGGCATAACCCGAGGTCTTTACTATCGGGGCGTTGAATAAGCCCTCCAGACGATTTTATTACGACATAAAAAGACTATCGGAAGGATAATTTTATGGCCATAGTTTTAGCTTCAAAGTCCCCCCGCAGGAAGCAGCTTTTAACCATGCTGGGGATAAACGACTTAAGGGTTATGCCCGCTTTATCCAAGGAGCTTTTGCCCCCCAATATGCCCCCGCAGGATGCTGTTATGTCCCTCTCCCTTGAAAAAGCAAGGGAGGTTTCTGCCCTTTGCTCTGAAAAAGACGTTATAATAGCCGCTGATACAATTGTTGAGCTTGATGGGGATATTCTCGGGAAACCGGAAAACGAAGATGCTGCCTTTTCAATGCTCTCTCGTCTTTCCGGCCGCAGCCACAGGGTTTTTACAGGCATTTGTGTTATTTCCGGCGATAAGATTATAAGCGAATACGAGCGAAGCTATGTACGCTTTCGTGAGCTTTCGGAAAGAGAGATAAAAGCCTACATCGCAACGGGGGAACCCATGGACAAGGCCGGCTCCTACGGCGCTCAGGGAAAAGGCTCACTTTTCGTTGAGGCCATAGACGGGGATTTTTTCAATGTTATGGGGCTTCCCCTTTGCAGACTCTCAAAAATCCTTGAAAAGCTGGGAGTGGTATTGCTGTGAAAAAGTTTAAAGACTATCTTAAAAAATATGGCCCACGCCTTGGTCTTTTGGTTGCCTGTGCCGCAATTTTGCTGGGCATAACTCAGGGCAGAGCCGAGGGCGAGGCCATAGCCGCTAAAGATGCCGCCGCCTCTATGGCTCAGCCTATAAAGCAGGCCTCCACAGGCATTGTGGGCTGGCTTGAGGGTATTTACGGCTATATGTTCCGCTATGATAGACTTCAGGAGGAAAACGAAGCCCTTAAGGTGGAGCTTGCGGAAACAAAGGTGCTTTTGCGCTCGGCTCGGGATGCCGAAAGGGAAAACGAGCGTTACCGTGAGCTTTTGGGTCTTAGGGACAAGCATAAGCACCTTGTTTTTGAGTCTGCCAAGGTTATAGACAGAAGCACATCCAACTGGAGCCGCAGCTTCACCATAAACAAAGGTGAGGAAAGCGGCCTTGAGGTTGGAGACTGCGTTGTAGACAGCTCGTACAGCCTTGTAGGCCAGATTATAGAGCTGGGCACAGGCTGGTCAACAGTTCGCAGTCTTGTGGATGCGGATATGCGTGTGGGTGTCCTTGTGGGCGAAGGGGGTGCCGCCGCCATGGTCGTGGGGGACTTTGCCCTTATGCAAAAAGACAGAATAAAGCTTGGCTACCTTACAGGAGAGGCTCAAGTGCTTAAAGATGATGTGCTTTTAACCTCCGGAAAGGGCGGTTTTTTCCCTGTGGGCCTTGTAGTGGGAACTGTTGAAAGCCTTCATACTGAGGCCGGAGGGCAGGTTGAATATGCTGTTATTGCCCCCGCCAGTGAGTCGGGAGCCTTAACCCAAGTATTTGTCATAAAAGATTTCAATATTGTGGAGTAGGAAGTTGCCTTATGCTGCTTGACCTTATAAATATCAGGAAAGTGCGCCGAGCCATAGTATATTTCGGCCTTATCCTCGCCGCACTTTTTTTCCAAAACACCATACTGGCAAAGGTGCCCATTTTAGGTGTAACGGCAATGGTCATTCCCTGTTTTGTCGTTGCGGCCGCCTTTTTTGAGGGCGGTGTCTGGGGCTGTGTGTTCGGCCTTGTGCTGGGCATCTTTTACGATTTAAGCCTTGCCGGAACCTCCCTTCTCTTTACCATTCTCCTACCTATAATCGGCTTTGCCTCAGGTTCCCTTGTTATGTTTTTTTTAAACAGGCGGCCTTTGTCGTTTTTTCTGGTGAGTGCCGCCGCCCTTATTATAACAGCCTTTTGTCAGATGTTCGCCCTTTTGGTTTTTTCACAAACAAAGGTTCTGCCCCTTCTTATAACGGGCGCTCTTCAGGTTTTGTGGACTCTCCCCTTAAGTTTCACAGCCTATTATTCCTGTCGGAAAATATCCGGCCTAGATTTGAGCAAATAGGATTTGCACAGGTATACACTTTTCCCTGAAAGGACATAACATGAATAACACCATTAAGCCTTCTAGGCTTGCGGCTCTTATATCTGTAATGCTCATCCTTGTGGTGGTTTATATTGTATCCCTTTATAAGCTCCAGATTGTTGAGGGTGCCGCCTATTTTGAGCAGTCTCAAAACAGTGTTATATCCTCAAGCACTGTGGCCGCCGCCCGAGGCAACATTTTAGACCGCTATGGAAGGGTCTTAGTCTCAAACAGAACCTGCTCAAACCTTATCTTTGACACGGATGAGCTTTTTGCTCAGGAGGACCCAAACTCCATAATCCTCCAACTTGCCGAAGCGGTTACAGACTCCGGAAATGCCTATACGGACAGCCTTCCCATAACAAAGGAGCCTCCCTTTGAATATGTGGCAAATATGTCCGACCTTCAAAGGACAAGGCTTAATGCCTATCTTGCCGAATATAAGCTTCCCGAGGCTACAACTGCTGTGGAACTTATGGCGGTTTTCAGGGAAAACTTTAAAATAGACAACAACTACACCTCCGAGGAAATGCGCACCATTGCCGGCATCCGTTATGAGATTAAAATACGCTATATAATAAACACTTTTGATTATATCTTCGCCGAGGATGTGAGCATAGACCTTATAACAAGGCTTATGGAGCAGGATGTCCCCGGCTTTGAGGTCAAGCCTTCCTATGCCCGTGAATATAACACCAACTATGCAGCCCATATCCTCGGTTATATTTCCATGATGGATGAGGATGACTATAAAGAGCTTCGCAACGAGGGCTATCAGTTTAACGCCCTTATAGGAAAAGAGGGGGCAGAAAAAGCCTTTGAAAGCTATCTCCACGGTAAAGACGGCAGGGCAGTTGTCACCTCCACCTCCGGCGGAACGGTTATAAGCACCAAATACACAGTGGAGCCAAAGCCGGGGAACCACACCTATCTCACCATAGACCAAGGTCTTCAGGAGGCCTCGGAAATTGCCATGGCAAGCTTTATAGAAAAAACCAACACTAAACGTGCAGCAGACGAGGAGCAATACAAAGCCTCCGGTCAGCTAGATAAAATTGAAGACCAGATAACAGGCGGCGGAGTGGTTGCTATAAACATAAAAACCGGCGAACCCCTTGTTATAGCAAGCTACCCCACCTATGAACTGGACACCTTTTGGGAAAACTACACAGAGCTTTCCACAGATACATCAGGCCCTCTTTTCAATCGTGCCCTGCAAGGCACTTATGCCCCCGGCTCTACCTTCAAGCCCGTTACGGCTCTTGCCGTTTTAGACCAGAATATAGTCACCATAAACTCAACTGTAAAGTGTGAGGGCATCTATGAAAAATATGCAGCTCCCGAGGACGGCGGCTATGCCCCTAAATGCTGGATATACCCCGGTAAGCATGGTGACGAGAACACCACCTCTGCCATTGAGCATTCCTGCAACTATTATTTTTATACTGTAAGTGAACCTTTGGGGATTGACCGTATGTCTTATTACGCAGGCCGCTTCGGTCTTGGAGAATCTACGGGTATAGAGGCGGAGTTTAACGAAGAAACCGGCGTTATGGCAAACAAGGAATACATGAAAGAACATAACGAAAGAGACTGGTATGTGGGAGATACCCTTTCAGCTTCCATAGGCCAGTCAGACAGCCATTTCACTCCCCTGCAAATTGCAAACTACTGCGCTGCTATTGCCAATAACGGCCTTCGCTATGAAACTAGCATCTTAAAGGCCGTCCGAAGTTATGATTATTCCGAAAGTGTTTTCCAGCGCAAGGGCATTGTAGCTGATAATATGATAATGGAGCAAGAATACTATGATGCTGTAAAGCTGGGTATGTATAACCTTGTGCAAAGAGCTCAGGGCAACACAAAGGAAGTTTTCTCGGGTTACCCCGTTTCCGTAGCGGCGAAGACCGGCACAGCTCAAATTGGCGAGGGAATTACCAATAATGCAGTCTTTATGTGCTTCGCCCCCTATGAGGACCCTGAAATAGCTGTTGCCATTGTAATAGAAAAAGGCGGAGCCGGAGCAGCTCTGGCAGAAATTGCTAAAAACGTGCTGGATTACTACTTTGGCTTTAAAAATAGTTCCGCGGACATAGAGTCTGAAAACTCATTATTAAAATAATAGGAATACAGATGTTGCTATTTTCATATAAACCATGTATAATGCAAAGATGTAGCGGAAGTAACAAAAACCCCGAATTTTCACTGAAAGGATGAAGGCCGTGAATATTGCTCTCATGGCACACGACAACAAAAAGGAGCTCATGGTGCAATTCTGCATTGCATATTGCGGAGTTTTATCAGAGCACAACCTTTGTGCGACAGCCACAACCGGACGTATAGTCTCTGACGCCACCGGTCTTCCCATAACCCTTTACCTCAGCGCAGCACAGGGCGGAGCGCAGCAGATTAACGCGCGTATCTCATATAACGAAATCGATTTGGTTTTATTTTTCTGGGACCCCTCCTCCAGCGACGCCGACAAAGAAGTCGTCGCTATTTCCAGAGCCTGCGACCAGCATAGCATTCCCTTTGCCTCAAACGTCGCAACGGCAGAGGTGCTCATTCAGGGCTTAAAACGCGGTGACCTTGGCTGGCGTGACATTGTAAACCCCAAAAAGTAAAAAACTCCTAAAGAGGAATTTTAAACGCTCTCGTCCCAATTCGGGAGGGAGCGTTGTTTTTTTAAGCGGGCTGGCTTTTTTGCGCCCTTGGCGGGCTTTTTTTAAACCGCCTTGACCAAATTTTTTTAAAACAATCTCCGAAAGGATGAACGCATATGGAAAAAGTAAAGCCGCGTACCTTGTCGGGCTTTATGGAGCTAGCTCCGGATAAGCAGGCAAAGATGGAGCGTTTTCAGGAAATTTTGCGAAGCACCTATTCCCTATACGGCTTCACTGCCTTGGACACTCCGATAATCGAAGCCTCCGAGGTTTTGCTTGCCAAGGCCGGAGGGGAAACCGAAAATCAGATATACCGCTTCACAAAGGGCGACACAGACCTTGCCCTGCGCTTTGACCTTACAGTACCCCTTGCAAAATATGTTGCCGCAAACTACGGCAGTCTTGCCTTTCCCTTCAGGCGCTATCAAATAGGCAAGGTTTATAGGGGCGAGCGGGCGCAAAGAGGGCGCTTCCGTGAGTTTTATCAGGCGGATATAGACATCATAGGCGACGGCTCTCTGGGCATTTTAAACGAGGCGGAAATCCCCGCCGTTATCTACCGAACCTTTAGCTGCCTGGGGCTTTCACGCTTTAAGATAAAAGTCAATAACCGCAAGGTTTTAAACGGCTTTTTTGCCATCTTGGGTCTTGATGACAAGGCTTCCGAGATTATGCACATTATAGACAAGCTGGATAAAATAGGCGCCGACAAATGCCGAGGGCTTCTTATGGATGGGGGAATTTCAGAAGGGGATGTTTCTGAAATTATGAGCTTTATCTCCATTTCCGGAACCGTTTCCGAAAAGCTCTCCGCCCTTTCAAAATACTCCGGCAAAAACGACATTTTTGACACGGGCTGTTCCGAACTTGCCTCCGTCACCCGCTATCTGCCGGAATTTGGCGTACCCGAGGAAAACTTCGACCTTGACCTTACC
>JAAYFX010000308.1 GCA_012728025.1 Clostridiales bacterium | reverse complement strand
GGACAGCAAACGCGATTGACGCGTTATTTTTTTGGCAAAAGGACAGCCATGGCGTGAGAAATCACTGTAAAGCTTCTTACGAATCGGAGGTAAAGCGACGGCACTTGCCGGATCACTATAAGCAATATTTATAACCGCGCATTAAGCGCTTTTTTTACGCCCACAGGCATAAACCTATGGGCTTTTTTATTTATGGAGGTGGTGATGCCTCAGTACAAAGGAACATTACGCATGAGAATTCGGGATGTGATCGAGGCGATTCCGGATACGGCAGGTATCGCCGTTTCTAGCAAAGTCACTGTAGGCGCAGGAGCGAGTGGGATTGTGGCATCGATGGCGCAATGGAACTGGCCGGCCATTGTGGCTTCATCGGTGGCCATTTGCGGCCTAGCGATTAACTTCTATTTTCAGCACCGTCGCGATAAGCGAGATCGAGATGAAAATCGGCGTAAGGAGGAGCTTCATCAGGCCCAGTTAAAAGCATTGCAAAATAGGTGTGATTTATGAGTAAGGGGCGTAAACGAATTGCAGCCGCACTGCTTACAGTAAGCGCTGCAGGTTTTGGAACATGGGTGGCCAATGAAGGGTTTAGCAGTCAGCCTATTATTCCGACAAAAGGGGATGTGCCGACCATTGGCCATGGATCCACGCGCTATGAGGACGGTACCCGCGTCAAAATGACGGACCCACCCATTAGCCGAGCTAGAGCTGAGCAATTGGCTCGTAACCTGATGGGCGGTGATGAGCGTCTATTTAGGGCCAGCATCCAAGGCGTAGCACTCCATCCGGAAGAGTACGACCTATACATGGATTTTGTGGGTAACTTTGGCATTGGCAACTGGCGTTCGTCATCAATGCGCAGAGAGCTGCTGGGCGGCAATTATCTACGGGCGTGTCATGCTCTCTTGATGTGGAAGCGGGCGGGTGGTTATGACTGCTCGACACCAGGCAATAAACGCTGTTGGGGCGTGTGGGAACGCCAACTTAGGAGGCATGCTCAATGTCTATCCGTGCAATAACGATAGGGGCCGCGATTACAGCGGCTCTTTTTTTTGGTGTCCGGTTTTATGGTCACAAGCAATACAAAGCAGGCTATGACATGGCGCATAAAGACCAAGCCGTAGTTATAGCTCAAGCTTACGAAAAAGTACGTGAAATTGAACGGCAGCGCCAAGCTGCCATCGAGGTAATACGACATGATGCATTACTGCAAATTGAACAAATCGAAATGGACCGTGATAGCGCTGACGCTACTTCTGAGCGCTTGCGCAAAGAGCTTGCCCGTTATCGCGCCAACGCCACAAATGCCTGCTCTGCCACCGGAGGCCCGTCAGCCCAAGACCCCATCGGTGTGCTCATTGGGGTGCTTGAAGGGCTGGAATCAACAGGTCGAGAAATCGCTGAATATGCTGATAGAGCAAAAGTAGCGGGGCTGGCTTGTGAGGGTGCGTATAGAACCTTGACCGAGTAGGATTAGTGAGAAGCGTTAGTGGATGGTTGCGCAGCTTTCCTATTTGTTAATATTTTTTATTGGCTTTTTCTTCCATTCTTTCGCTAGCCATTCCAGCTCTTGAAATAATGTTTCTTTTTGCTCTATAGCCCTTATCTCTCGAATGAATCCGTCTGAGGCGTTCCAGACTTTCATAACATTAGAGTATTGGCTAATTTTGTAT
>JAAYFX010000309.1 GCA_012728025.1 Clostridiales bacterium | reverse complement strand
GTTTCAGGGTACAGTGTCACACACTGAACTAACAGTGTGTGCAGGAAAGGAAGGTTTTTTATGGCAAGGAATATATCAAAAGTCACTCGGCCAAAAGCGGTTCATACATTACCAAAACTAACGCGCGTCGCGGCATATGCGCGTGTTTCCAGCGGCAAAGATGCGATGCTCAATTCATTGTCAGCGCAAGTCAGCTATTACAGCGAATTGATACAGAAACGCAGTGACTGGCAATATGCTGGCGTGTACGCGGATGAAGCAGTCAGCGGTACAAAGGACAACCGGGCGGGCTTCAACGAGCTCCTCGTCGATTGCCGGGCGGGTAAGATTGACATAGTGATAACAAAGTCAATTTCCCGGTTTGCGCGTAATACTGTTACATTACTCGAAACAGTCCGCGAATTAAAATCACTCGGCATCGGCGTGCTATTTGAGCGCGAGAATATTTACTCTCTAAGCGGGGATGGCGAGCTTATGCTCACCATCCTCGCTTCTTTCGCTCAGGAGGAAAGCCTGTCTGTCAGCGAAAACTGCAAGTGGCGTATACGCGACCGCTTCAAGCAAGGCGAACCGAATAACGGCACAATTTTTGGATACAGGCTGGTTCAAGGCAAATATTATATCATGCCGGAGGAAGCGGAAATTGTCCAGCAGATATTTTCGGACTATCTCGGCGGCATGGGGCGCACCGCCATTGCACAAAAGCTCAATGCGCAGGGCTATGAATCCCGTCTGGGTAAACCATTTGCGGAGAGCAGTATTTCGGTCATTTTGCGAAATGAAAAATATGTGGGAAATATGCTATTGCAAAAGACTTTCATTGCAGACCATATCAGCAAGAAAAAATGCGTCAACCGGGGCGAGCTGCCTATGTACTTTATCGAGAATAGCCACGAGGCAATTGTTGACAGCGATACATTCCAGCGCGTTCAAGATGAAATTACACGCCGCGCCCTGCGGTATCACCCAGCGCAGACTGCACCGCCAAAATACCCGTTTACAGGCATGATTCGCTGTGGCTGCTGCGGTAGCTATTACCGCCGGAAGCACGCAAGCGCGGGTAGTAAGTATGAGAAGATTGTTTGGATATGCAATACCTTCAACAGCCGAGGGAAAAGCAACTGCCCGGAATCAAAACAAATTCCGGAGGATATTTTGAAAGCCGTTACCGCTGAGGCTCTTGGCATTGATAACTTTGACGAGAATACGTTCACGGCGCAAATGTCCGAAATCAAGGTGCCGGAAGCCGGACGGCTGATATTCATTTTTAAGAATGGTAGTACCATAGAGAAAACATGGCAGAACCCATCACGCAGCCTGAGTTGGGACGCGGATATGCGCAAACGGCAGGGCGAGCAGACAAGGAGGCGGTATCAATGAATGCTGTAAAACAAATTACAGTTATTCCGGCTAAGATTAACCCGGAGCTGGTGTTTTCAAACCCCGAGTACAAAAAGCGGCGTGTTGCCGCCTATGCCCGGGTTTCAACCGACAGCGAGGAGCAGCAGACCAGTTATGCCGCACAGGTTGATTATTATACCCGCCACATACAGGAAAATGATGAGTGGGAATTCGTTGAGGTGTATACCGACGAGGGCATAACTGGCACGAACACCAAGAAGCGTGACGGCTTCAACCGTATGATACGCGACGCACTGTCGGGTAAAATTGACCTTATTATCACGAAGTCGGTTTCACGCTTTGCCCGCAATACCGTTGATACGCTTACAAACGTGCGCAAGCTGAAAGAAAAAGGCGTGGAGGTATATTTTCAGAAAGAAAACATCTACACGCTGGACAGCAAGGGTGAGCTGCTTATTACAATCATGTCCAGCCTTGCGCAGGAGGAAAGCCGCTCTATCAGCGAGAACGTCACATGGGGACAGCGGAAGCGTTTCGCAGACGGTAAAATCATGATGCCATATTCACGGTTCCTCGGCTATACCAAAGGTGCAGACGGCTTGCCTGAAATCGTGGAAGAGGAAGCGGAAACCGTGCGGCTGATATACCGCCTGTTCATCTATGGCAAGTCCACAAACGCTATTGCAAAGCATTTAACCGAAAACGGCATACCCACGCCCGGCGGCAAAACGGTGTGGCGGTCAAAGGTTATTGAGAGTATTCTCACCAATGAACGCTACAAGGGCGATGCGCTCTTGCAGAAGAAATTTACGGTCGATTTCCTGACGAAAAAACAGAAGATAAACGAAGGCGAAGTGCCGCAATATTATGTCGAAAACAGCCATCCGGCAATTATCCAGTCGGACATATTTGATCTTGTGCAGCAAGAAGTGCGAGAGCGTAAGGAAGCGGGTTACACCTGTACCCTGCACCCATTCTCCAACAAAATTATTTGTGGGCAATGTGGCAATACATACGGCTCGAGGACTTGGCATTCCGGCACGCAGTACCGCCGGGTGGTTTGGCAGTGTAGCGGCAAATATGGCGGCTGTAATTGCACTATGCCGCATTTGAGTGAAACGGATATACAAACAGCTTTTCTCAAGGCTG
>JAAYFX010000268.1 GCA_012728025.1 Clostridiales bacterium | reverse complement strand
GCAAAAACCTTGCCCCCACACCGGAGCTTTGTAAGATGCTTTTGGCAGCAGGGACAACAGCGCCTAATAGCGGCGTGTCCCTTGCAAACCTTCTTCGCCGCCCACAGATAAGCTATAAGGACCTTAGCCCCTTTGACACGGAAAGACCAAAGCTTTCCCGTGAAATTTTTGAGCAGGTGGAAATTTCCCTGAAATACGCAGGGTATATCGACAGGCAAATTCGTCAGGTGAAGGAGTTTTCAAAAATGGAAAACCGCCGCCTGCCCAGAGATTTAAACTATGAGGATATAAAGGGGCTTCGCATAGAGGCCCGCCAGAAGTTAAATAAAATTAGGCCGGAAAACCTTGGACAAGCAGGCCGCATATCGGGAGTTTCTCCGGCGGATATGGCCGCTCTCATGGTTTATTTGGAAGGCCGCAAGGAGAACAGGGAGCAAAGGGATGAATAAAAAGGTTGTTCTCGGCCTGTCCGGCGGGGTTGACAGCGCCCTTGCCGCTCACCTTCTTCAAAAGCAGGGCTATGAGCTATATGGTCTTTATATGGACATTGGCACAGAAGGCGCAAAAAACGACGCTGTAAGCGCCGCTTTGTCTCTTGGTATCCCCCTTGAAATTCGGGATACATCGGAAGAACTGGAAGAAAAGGTTTGTGCCCCCTTTGTTTCCGCATATTTGCGGGGGGAAACGCCAAACCCCTGTGTTTTGTGCAACCGGTTGGTGAAGTTTAAGGTGCTTTGCGACCACGCAGATGAAATCGGAGCGGATTTTATTGCCACAGGGCATTATGCCCGCACCATTAACGGGGCGCTATACAAGGGTCATCCGGAAAACGACCAGAGCTATATGCTCTGCCGTATAAAACCCCGGCAGCTTGCTCGGCTTTTGCTGCCCCTTGGGGAATACAGCAAAAATCAGGTTCGTGCCCTTGCCCATGAGTTTTTAGTCCCTGCCGCAGAAAAGCCCGCCAGCATGGAAATTTGTTTTATCCCCGACAAGGACTATGCCGCCTATATCGAAAAAAGAGGGGTCTATCCGCCGGAGGGCAACTTTGTTGACGAAAGGGGCAGGGTTTTAGGTCGCCACCGTGGCATACACCGCTATACCATAGGTCAGCGTCGGGGGCTTAATTTTTCCGCCGGAAAAAGAGTATATGTCTCCGAAATACGCCCCGAAACAAATGAGATAGTTTTGTCCGAGGGTGAGGCTTTGATGACAGGCTCTATGAAAGTCCATGATATAAATTGGCTTATCCCTCAAGAGGGGGACTTTTCTGCCGAGGTTCGGGTTCGCCACAGCAAAACACAGACTCAAGCACTAATAAGCCCTAAGGGAAACTCTGCCGAGGTTTTCTTCAAGCGGCCCGTTCGTGCCCCCACTTCTGGGCAGACCGCCGTTTTTTATAAGGACGACTTGGTGCTGGGCGGCGGTTTTATAGTGTGAAATACTTCTATTAAAAAACCATGGTCGTGAGAAGTTTCTCACGACCATGGTTTTTTAAGCCTGTCAGCAGAGCTTTGCTCCGGCTGGAACAGAATCGTCCAAAATGAGAAGATGCAGGCCATCTTCCTTTTCGGCAGAGATTATCATGCCGCAACTTTCTTGCCCCATCATCTTTCTGGGGGGCAGGTTTGTGCAGGCCACAACAGTTTTTCCAACAAGCTCCTCAGGCTTATAAAACTTTGCGATGCCCGAGAGAATTTGGCGGGTCTTTCCACTGCCGTCGTCAAGCTGGAATTTAAGAAGCTTGTCCGACTTTTTAACGTTTTCACATTCCAAAACCTTGCAAACGGTCATTTCCACCTTGGCAAAATCATCTATGGTGATAGGCTCTGCCCTATTTTCCTCTGTCTCTGGGGCGGGGTTTAAGTTTTCCAAAGCCTCAAGCTCCTTTGAAAGGTCAATTCGGGGAAAGAGGGTTTCGCCCTTTTGGACTGTAAGCTCCGGATTTAATACACCGAAGGTTCCGGCGTTTTCCCAAAGCCTATCTTTTTCGTCGGCGCCGATTTGCGCAAATACCTTCTCACAGCTTTCAGGCATGAAGGGCTGAAGCAGGCTTACGCAAATACGGATGGTTTCAAGAAGGTTATACATTACACTGGCAAGGCGGGGTGTGTTTTCCTCGTCTTTAGCTAAAATCCATGGCATGGTCTCATCTATATATTTGTTTGCCCGAGACACCACCTTAAAAACTTCTACCATGGCATTTTGGGTGGCGAAGCTTTCCATGTTAGTTTCGTATATATCCCGCAAAGAGCCTGCCATTTCAATAAGCTCTCTGTCAATATCCTCTTCACGGCGCTCTTTGGGAAGGGTGCCGCCGAAGTATTTTATAACCATGGCAACAGTTCTTGAAACAAGGTTACCCAAGTCGTTTGCAAGGTCTGAGTTTATCCTGTTTATGAGTAGCTCGTTGGTAAAGTTCCCGTCGCTTCCCAGAGGAAACTCACGCATGAGAAAATACCTTAGGCTGTCCACTCCGTAGCGCTGGGACAAAACCACAGGGTCAACCACATTGCCGCGGCTTTTGCTCATCTTGCCCCCATCTATGAGCAGCCAACCATGACCGAAAACCTTTTTCGGCAGGGGCAGCTCCAAGCTCATGAGCATGGCAGGCCAGATTATGCTGTGAAAACGGACAATTTCCTTACCCACAAAATGCACATCGCAGGGCCAGTATTTTGAAAAGTCATCGTGTTCGTCATTCATATAGCCCAGAGCTGTTATATAGTTGGAAAGTGCGTCCACCCAGACATAAACCACATGGTCGGGGTCAAAATCCACAGGTATGCCCCAACTGAAGCTGGTGCGGGAAACGCAGAGGTCTTCCAAACCGGGCTTTATGAAGTTGTTTATCATCTCGTTTACTCTGGAGGCCGGCTCCAAAAATGTGCCGCTTTCCAAAAGGGCTTGCACTCTTTCGCCGTATTTGGAAAGGCGGAAGAAATAGGCTTCTTCTTCGGCTTCATGAACCTGCCTGCCGCAGTCGGGGCATTTGCCGCCGTCAAGCTGGCTGTCTGTCCAGAAGCTTTCGCAGGGGGTGCAGTATTTTCCCTTATAGCTGCTTTTGTAAATGTCGCCCTTATCGTACATCTTTTTAAAAATCTTCTGTATTGAGGCAACGTGATAGTCGTCTGTTGTGCGGATGAAGCGGTCATTGGAAACGTTCATAAGCTTCCACAAATCCAAAATTCCGCCCTCTCCAGCCACTATTTCATCCACAAACTCTTTGGGGGAAAGGCCCTTTGCCTTTGCTTTTTCTTCAATCTTCTGCCCATGCTCGTCGGTTCCCGTAAGGTACATTACATCATAGCCACGCATTCTTTTATACCTTGCTATGGTATCTGTTGCCACAGTGCAGTAGGCATGGCCTATATGCAACTTGTCCGATGGGTAGTAAATCGGGGTCGTGATGTAAAATGTGTCCTTACTCATTATATTTCTTCCTCCATTATGGGCGCAAAACTTCGCCCCTTATTAACTTAGATGTTTGGCCCTTAAGCTTCTGGATTTACAGGGTCAGGGAGCGGTGTCGGCTCCACAGGTGCCGTAGGTTCCGGCGGAGTTGGGGTTGGAGACGGTGTTGGAGTTGGCACAACCGGACTTTCCGAGGGAGAGGGCGAAGGCTCCTCAGATGGACTGGGACTGGGGCTTTCCTCGGCTTCCTTCTGATAGTGATACTGACTTTTTGCCTCTTCCTTTTTGCTTATGAGGTTTCCGTCCTTATCATAAACCCAGCGATAAGAAACAGCTCCGTATCCGTTTGCCGTAGCCCATGTCTCTGTGGTCATTTCCACCCTTATACCATCGGGGTTAGAGCCATATATCTTAATATAAACGGTATAGGCTGATGTGTCTATACCTGCTTCAATCTTTATGGGATAATCGCTGTTATTTTTAAACCTAAAGTCCGGCGCAGGCCAGCTTACGGTGGCGTCAAGCCCAGCGGGCAGATAGTTTACCCCGAAATAATGGCAGTATCTTTCCACAATTTCAAGGTTTGCCATAAGGGTGCAGTAATATAGGGTTGAGGATACCTGACAAATTCCTCCGCCCACTTCCGAAACAACCTGACCGTTTGAGTAGGCTCCGGCGGCCTGATAACCTGCCGATGCTGTGCGCTGTCCCACAGTTTTGTTAAAAGAAAATTCGTCACCGGGGTTTAAAACAAGCCCGTTAATAGCGGCGGCGGCCTTTGTAATGTTGTTAACTCTGGCGGCGCTGCTGCCCCCAAGACCTGTACCCTTCTGGGAAAGCAGGTCGGAAAACAACATACTATTTAGTTTATCTGTGGTTATTTCCGGCTCCTCAAGTATAAGAGGAATAACTACCATCTCGCCATTTATGGCTTTGTCCCAGATGCTCTGGGCAAGCTCCATATCAAAGCTTCTGCCGACAACGTGCTCTGTGGCCTGCTTTGTTTCCCTGTCATACTCGGCGTTTTCAGGCTCCCTAAAAACTGTGTCGTAAAGCTCTTGCAGGTCAATTTCTGCCTCGGCTCCGTTACCCGGCTTTTCTGCCGTATAGCGTATGGGCAGATAATCGCCCTGCTTCAAAGCTTCAAAGATAAGCTCGAAAAGCTCATCCTCATTTATGCTTACAGAGCCTGCGCCCTTAACAACACTTATGCTGTCTTCACCAATCTCAAGGTCGTCTTCCATGAGGGCAATGTTTGCGTCCCGAACCCCCTCATGAATTTTTGAGCGGATATACGTCTCATTAGGCTTTGCCCCGTCGGAGGTTTTAAGCTCTATTCCGGATGTAAGCGCCTTTATGTAGGTGCCGGTGTTTCCGAAAAAGCCTTTACTATGGCAGCTTTTATAGGCAAAAGCCGCAGCCTCCGGTGCAGGCATGAAAAAGCCAGCCTCTTTAGCGCTTAAAACTATTTCGCAGTCTGCCGGCAGGGAAATCAGAAGCTCCCTGTCCTCAACTTCTCCCAAAGTGCCTTTTGAAAGGGCCTCGGCAGCTTCGGAAACAGTAAGCCCGCCTAGGGCTGTTCCCTCCATGCTAACCTTTGGGAAAATGGTTTCAAGACCGTTTGCGTAAGCGCCCATGGCAAAAAAAGCGGCGCAGAGAACTAAAACAGCTATGGCTGTCCCTATAAGAATTTTCTTGCCGCCGCCATTATTCTTTTTTTCCGCTTTCTTTTTTTTCACAACTTTTTTTGCGTTTTTGGGGGGCGGCTGAGACTTTGCCGCCGCCGACGTCTTTTTGGAAGCTTTTTTCTTGTTGCCGCCGGACTTATCGCTGAACAGCTTCATTATAGTCCACCGCCCTTATCTTTTTATTTTATATATATACGAAAGTTTTCGCAGTTTTATCCAAGATTATTGCTATTGCCCTGAAGCTGGGATGCCTCCTTGTTATCAGTGCTGATTATCCATGGGTTGGCACTCATTTTTTCCTGTGACTGAGCCTCAAGCAAGGTGCCTATAAGCATATTTGAAAGGAGAAAGCCTGATGATGTGAAACTCCAGCGCTCGCCCCGTCTTTTCGTCCAGCCCTTTTTTTCATATTCACCCAGAAGATATTCTATGCCGTCAAAGCCGCTTCTATAAACTCTGCTGTACTCCTCACGGGAAATGCCTCTTACAGTTCTCATACCCAGCATGATGTATTCCGCTGCCCTGTCCAGCCTGTCTGTGTTTTCGTATTCGTCGATTATTTCAGAGCCTTCCAAGACCCCGTTTATGTAGCCTTCAAGGTCTTTTATATAACTATATCTGGCACCGCTTACACAGGAATGGGCACCGGGGCCAAAGCCCATATAGTCATCCAGCTTCCAATATTTAAGGTTATGCCGCGAGCGATAGCCCTTCATGGCAAAATTTGATATTTCATACTGGGGATAGCCATAATGCTCCAGTATGTCCGTCATGTATAGGTACATATCCGCCTGCTCGTCGTCTGTGGGCAAAAAGTCGCTGCCCTCATATTTACAAAGGGGTGTCCCCTCCTCCAGCTTCAATCCGTAACAGGAAAGGTGACGGGGATGCAGAGCGATTACCTTTGAGAGGGTGTCCGCCCAGTCGTTTCTTGTTTGTCCCGGCAGACCGTAGATAAGGTCCATGCTTATATTATCAAAGCCCTCGGCCTTCATAAGTCTAACAGCTTGCTCCACCTGTCTGAAATTATGACGCCGGCCGATAATTTTTAAGATTTCGTCGTTTGCTGACTGAACCCCAAGGGAGATGCGGTTTATGCCCTCGCTTTTCAAAAGGCGCAAATCCTCTTTTTTTACACTGTCGGGGTTCATTTCCACAGTGACTTCAGAGGACTTTAAAACCTTTGCACAACTTTTAAGGGCACTGAAAATGCCGCAGATATATTTTGCCCCGTAATAACTGGGAGTCCCGCCGCCGAAATACACAGTGTCTATATAATACTGCTCCATATTGGGAGCGGATTCTTCAATATGCCGTATGAGAGCCTGCTGATACTTGGGCATTAATTTATCCATGCCGGCGAGAGAGTAAAAGTCGCAATACGAGCATTTCCCTGCGCAAAAGGGTATGTGGATGTATATTCCCAGCCTGCGTTCCATGGGTCACGCTCCTTCCTTGCCTTGGTTTAAGTGTTTTCGTGCACTCTAAGTTTTATCCGGCTTGGGGGCAGGATTTCCCCGCCCCCTAAATGCAGCCTTATATTAGAAAAGTGAGCATACAAGCTCTGTATATTCAGAGGGGTTTTCCAAGGGCAGCCCCGCTATAAGAAGTGCCTGAGAGTGGAGAAGCTTTGATAATAGCTTTGCCTTTTCCTTGTCGCTTTCAAAGGCCTCGGAAAGAGACTTAAAGGCTTCGTGGGAGGCGTTTAGCTCCAGCACCCTTTGTGCCTTAATCCCCTGAGCCATCTCATTGTTTTTCATGACGGAGAAATACTTTTCCATCTCTATGGAAACATCCCCCTCGGTGGTGAGATATACCGGATGGGTTTTAAGCTTTGTACTAAGCTTCACGTCGGAAACAGACTCGCCCAGAGTTTCCTTGACAAAATCCAAAAGCTCTCGGTTTTCCTCCTCCTGCTTTTCCGTTTGCGTCTTGTCTTCCTCGGTTTCAAGGCCCAAATCGTCTGTGGTAATGTTGCAGAAGGCAATTCCCTCGTGTTCCTTAAGGGCACGGATGACAAACTCGTCCTCATCATCCAACATATAAAGAATTTCATAGCCATGGTCTCTTACCTGCTCGGCCTGAGGAAGATTTTCCGCCTGTAAAACACTACTTGTACAGACGTAATAAATAAACTTTTGTTCCTCGGGCATCTTTTCCTTATACTCACGCAGGGGTATAAGCTCTTTTTCACGGCTGGAATAGAACATCATAAGGTCACGCAGCAGTTCTTTTTTCTCCCCGTAGTTGGCGCAAAGAGCATACTTAAGGTGGGTACCGAAGGACTCATAGAACTTGTCGTATTCCTCTGCCTCTTCGTCCATTAAGCGGATAAGCTCGTTTTTAATCTTCTTTTCAAGGTTGTTTGATATTATTTTAAGCTGCCTGCTGTGCTGCAAGGTTTCTCTGGATATGTTTAAGGGGAAATCCAAACTGTCAACTATGCCACGAACAAAGCGGAAACACTCGGGTATTACGTCTTTGCAGCGGTCCATAACCATTACGCCGCTGCTGTATAGCTGGAGCCCATCCTCAAACTGGTCGGAAAAAAAGTTTGAGGGTGCCCTGCCAGGGATGAAAATCATGGCCTTATAGGTAACCTGTCCTTCAGCGTTTACACGGATGGTGCTGATGGGGGGAGCATAGTCATAAAAGGTGTTCTGGTAAAACTCGTCGGATTCTTCCTTGCTGACCTCGTCACGGGGAAGCTGCCAGATGGGAACCATGCTGTTTATTGTTTCCTCGGCAGGAACTTCCACAGTTGTCATGATGGGATTTCCGTCCTCGTCAAGCTCTCCCGTTTCAACTTCCTCATACTGTATTCCGTCCATTACTATGGGCCAGCGGATAAAGTCACTATATTTTTTAACAAGCTGACCTATGGACATCTCGTTTAAAAACCTTGTGTATTCACTTTCCTCCACATCTTCTTTGATGTTCATTATAATGTCTGTGCCGACGCTGTCTTTTTCACACTCTGTGATGGTGTATCCGTCTGTGCCTTCACTTTCCCACTTATAGGCAGTTTCCGAGCCATAGGCCTTTGTTATAACCGTTACTTTATCGGAAACCATAAAGGCTGAATAAAAGCCCACGCCAAACTGACCTATAATGTCAAGCTCCGAGGCATCTCCGGTTTTATCCATCTCGTTTTTAAAGCGCAGTGAACCACTGCTGGCGATAACTCCGAGGTTTTTTTCCAAATCCTCCTTTGTCATGCCAATGCCGTTATCGGAAACGCTTATTATCCGCTCCTCCTCGGAGACACCCAGCTTTATTTTAAAGTCCGAGCGCTCCATCTTTACATTATCGTCCGTAAGGGACAGATAGCAAAGCTTGTCGATAGCGTCACTTGCGTTTGAGATAAGCTCTCTTAGAAAAATTTCCTGATGGGTATATATAGAGTTTATCATCAGGTCCAGTATTCTTTTCGATTCTGTTTTAAACTGTTTTTTTGCCATGGTAAGCATAAACCTCCTACATGAAGAAAATTTACAGTAATCTATATTTTATCACGATTTCAGCTATTTTCAAGCATTTACCCACAATCCTCTTACATTTAACAGGCTTTGTCACAGTCTTTTGTATTCTTAACCTAAAACCTTGCCCATTAATTGTTAAAAGCTGAAAAAAACATAAAATATTTCATCTTTCGGAAAAATCACCTTAATGTTTAAGCCTTATGGTGATATAATTATTAAAAACATCTTTAAGACCTTCCTTTTGCGCAAACTTAATATCAGAAAGGAGTTTAAGTAATATTATGGAGAAAAAGCCTGTTTCAACAAATAAGGCCCCCTCGGCCATAGGTCCTTATTCTCAGGGCATAATCGCCACAGGAAAGGCGGTTTTCGTTTCTGGTCAAATCCCCATAGACCCTGCCACTGGCAGTGTTGCCGGAAGCAGCATAGAGGCTCAAGCCCGCCAAAGTCTAAATAACCTCAAGGCAGTTTTAGAGGCGGCAGGCGCAAGCCTTGAAAACGTGGTAAAAACCACAGTTTTCCTAACAGACATAAACGACTTTGCAGCTATGAATACTGTTTATGCAGAGTTTTTCACAGAAAACTACCCCGCCCGCTCGGCGGTTCAGGTAGCAAAGCTTCCAAAGGATGTAAAAGTTGAAATTGAAGCCATAGCCTTTATATAAGTTAAGGCTGTTACTAGGGCGTGTTGATACACCCTAAATAGGTAAAGCGTTCGGAAGGCTCTAAAGCTCCGAACGCTTTGCTGGTTTTAGAGTGACATCGTTTATCCATTTCTTTGAGCGAAAGCGCCATAGACCTATGCTGAATTTTACAATGTCCTCCGCCGCCTTTGCCAGCACCACCCAGATAACGCCAAGCTTTAAAACAAGTCCGCAAATTGCGGCCATGGGAATTGCAATTACCCACAATGGGGCAATATCTATAAGGGCTGCCGCCTTTACATCCCCGCCGCCCCGCAAAACCCCCACAACGTTTGTGGTGTTAAAGGCTCTTACGGCAATTAGAAGAAATGTTATCCTTTGCATCATACTGGCAATATCCGAGGAAAGGGCCGACATGCCGAAAATCGGGTATACAAAAGGTTCTATAAACACTTTTAAAAGCAGCAGCATTATAAGCCCTGTGGCAAGGCCCATGACAAAAGACACAGTGGTAAGAGCCGCCCCCACCTCGTATACGCTGTCTTTGTTTCCCTTGCCGATTTCTCTGCCCACTATTACAGAGGCTGTGGCGGCAACGGCAAAAACCGCCACAGTGCAGATTTTGTCTATATTCCCCGCAACGGTATGGGCGGCCAAAATTTCCTTACTGTTTGCCATATGCCCCATTATGGTAGGGTATAGGGCAGTGCCAAGACCCCAAGCCGTTTCGTTTATAACAACCGGTGTGGAGTATTTTAAAAACTCCTTTACCATAGCCTTTTCGGGTCTGAATACCAGCTTAAAGCAAAGCTTAAACCTTCTGTTGAACTTAATGTGTAAAAGTGTGAATATAAGCCCCGCAATACAGGCTATAAGGGTTGCTATTGCCGCCCCCTTAATCCCCAAAGCAGGGGCTCCAAGCTTTCCGAAAATAAGTACCCAGTTTAAAAATGTGTTTACAAGCATGGCGGCAGCGGAAATTATAAGCCCCAGCTTCGGGTTTTCCATGCTTCTGTGGGCGCCTATCTTCTGTGGGCGCCTATATAAACTGAGAACAAACTGTATGCAATATATGCAAAGCCTATAACCCTTGCGTATTCCGCCGCCATGGGGATAAGCTCCTCGTTATTGCTGAAAAGCCCCATCATTTGATTTGGGAAAAAGAACATTACAAGGGCAAATGCGGTGCTTACAGCTCCGGCTATGTAAAAGCCTATTCCTATGACACGGTTTATGGCCTCTTTATCCTGTTTCCCCCAGTATTGGCTTATCAAAACTGCCGAACCGCTTTGCAGACCGAACACTATAAGCTGAATTACAAAAACAGGAGTGTTGGCAACGGTTACGGCCGCCATTGGCCCCTCGCCAAGAAGCCCCACCATAAAAATATCCACTATGCCGAGAGCTGTCATTATTAAGTTTTGAAATACTATGGGCAGGGCAAGGGAAAACAAATCCCTGTAAAATTCCCTGCCTCTTTTCATATAAGCAAACATAAAAAACTCTCCGATAGGGTGTATTTGAGGGGTAAAAAAAGCCTTTCTCTGTCCTTAGCCGGAAAATGCGGAAAAAACACCTTTCCCAACTGTAAGGTCAAAGAGGCTGACTTAATAATTTTACGTGTAATTCAGGTAAAAGTCAACTGGTTTTGTGTTACATTTGCTTTACTTTTAACTTCATTTCCCCTATGCCTAAGCCTTTTTTGTCCTTGTGTTATGGACAGACCATAGTTTTTTATAAATTGTGACTTAGTTATTGTTTTAAATGGGTTTTATGGTATAATTAATGCAAGTAAACGCAAAAAATCCCGACTTTAATCTGATAAGGCGTTTACAAACATAGGGCGTTTCGCCGAGAGAAGGAGTTGTACAATATGAAATTTACCTTCACTGAAAAGAAAATCCAAGTATCCGATGAGGTAAAGGAATACGCCGAACGAAAAGTCGGCAAAATAGACCGTTTTTTCCGAGGGCAGGCAGAAGCCTTTGTAACCTTCAGCTCCGAAAGGGGCAGATATAGGGCCGAGGTCACCATTGAAAACAACGGAACCTTCTATCGGGTAAGCGAGCTTACAGGCGATATGCATGCTTCCATAGACTCCGCTTGTGCCTCCATAGAAAGGCAGATTCGCAAAAACAAAACACGCCTTGAAAAGCGTCTGCGTGAAGGTGCCTTTGAAAGAGAAATCAACGAGAACTACATCAATGAGCCGGAGGAAAAGGAATTTGACATTGTGCGCACCAAGCGCTTCCCCATAAAGCACATGAGTACCGACGAGGCCATCCTCCAGATGAACCTTCTTGAGCATGAGTTCTTCGCCTTCAAAAACGAAGACGAGGGTGGTGCCTTCGCTGTTGTATACCGCCGTCACAACGGGGGCTACGGCATGATTTGCGATTCCAACTAAATTTTTTAAAGTTTAATTCATATAAATGCGGAGCGGCCTTTTGGCCGCTCCGTTTTGTATTAAAAACCTTTTGACGCCAAAGTTTCCATCAGCGTTTTTTCTATTCTTGCAGAAAGACAGCTAAAACTTAAGGCTAATTTCCAAAGCCTTTACGCTGTGGGTCAAAGCACCTATGGATATAAAATCCACCCCTGTTTCCGCAACCTTGCGAAGGTCTTTTTCACCCATGTTGCCCGAAGCCTCGGTGATGGCCCGCCCGTTTACAAGAGTCACCGCCTTTGCCATCTGCTCATTTGTCATATTATCCAGCATGATAATGTCCGCCCCTGCGTCAAGAGCCTGCTGTACCTGAGAAAGGTTTTCCGTTTCCACCTCTATTTTCATAAGGTGGGGAACAGCGTTTCTTGCGGCTTTAACAGCCTTTTCAATGCTCCCTGCCGCTTTTATATGGTTATCTTTAATTAAAACTCCATCTGCCAAATTAAAGCGGTGGTTATAACATCCCCCTGTTCTGACTGCGTATTTCTCCAAAACACGCAGACTGGGGGTTGTTTTTCTTGTGTCAACCACTCGGGCTTTTGTACCTTTAACCGCATCCGCCGCCTTTGCGGCCGCCGTTGCCGTTCCGGAAAGGCGCTGCATAAGGTTTAGAGCCACCCGCTCCCCTGTGAGAATTCCCCGAGAGGGGCCTGATATTTTGGCGAAAACTTCTCCCTTGCTCACCTTGTCTCCGTCTTTTCTCAAAAGGCTAAGGCTTATGTCCTTGTCCACCAAGGCAAAGACTCTTGCGGCAACTTCAAGACCGCATAAAACCCCGCTTTCCTTTGCGATAAAAACGCCTTCGGAGCGGTTTTCCGCCGGAATGCAGGAAATGGTCGTCAAATCCCCTGTGCCTATATCCTCCCGAAGGGCGTTTAGAAGAATATCGTCAAGTCCTATAAAGTCCATTTGCTCAGTCCTCCCTGTAATGGGCTCCCACGCTGTCTTTTCTTTCAATTGCAGAAAGCAAAATCCTTTCGGCAACTAAAGAAATGTTCAGGGCTTCAATGTATTCCCTACCCTCGCAATAGCCCTGCTCAAGCTCTTTCCTTATTTCCGAAACCCTGCTCCGTGCTTTTTCCATATCCTTTTCCCTGCGGCTAACAAAGCAGTTGTCATTCATAAGCTGCTGGATTTCGTAGCGAAAAGCAGCAAAGTCCCAGTTAAGCACCGGTCTTGGCTCTATATGGGGCAGCTTTGAGGGCAGAGTCTCCGAGGGCTCTGCAAGCCTTGCATTTATATGCTCGGCCGCCCGCCTGCCGAAAACCAGACATTCCAGCATAGAGTTTGAGGCTAGGCGGTTTGCTCCATGGACGCCTGTGGAGGCCGCCTCGCCGCAGGCATAAAGCCCGCTGACATTGGTTTTTGCGTGGAGATTCGTTTGTATGCCCCCTATAAGGTAGTGCTGAACGGGGCAGACGGGAATCCAGTCTTTCGATATATCTATTCCCCTGCTTAGGCATTCCTTATATATGGTGGGAAATCTTTTTTGAAGATACTCCGAGGACTTTTCTGTTATATCCACAAACATATGGTCCTCACCACATCTTTTCATTTCCTCTGTTATGGCTCGGGCGACAATGTCTCTTGGGGCAAGCTCCGCCAGTTCGTGTTGCCCAAGCATAAAGCGCTCGCCTGCGGCGTTTTTGAGAAGGCCACCCTCCCCCCTCACAGCTTCGGATATGAGAAAGGCGCGGTTTTCATCTTTACTGGTCCATAGCCCCGTAGGGTGAAACTGGATAAACTCCATGTCCTTAAGCTTTGCTCCCGCCCGCATGGCGGCGGCCAGCCCGTCCCCTGTGGCCACAGCGGGATTTGTGCTGACCTTATAAACCTGACCTATGCCGCCGGTTGCAATAACCACGCTTCCGGAATCCAATATTTTTAAAACATCGTTTTTATCTAAAACGGCACAGCCTGTAACAGCACCCTTTGAGCCTGTTAGTATGTCTGTTAAAAAGCTGCCCGCCATGAAGGTCACATTTTTTCTCTGGGAAACAAGATGTTCCAAAGCCTTCACTGTTTCACGTCCTGTTGCGTCGCCTCCGGCATGGACAACCCGACGGCGGCGGTGGCCCCCCTCACGGGTAATGTCAAGGTCCCCCTCCCCGTCAAGGTCGAAGGGAACCCGCATTTCAACAAGTCTTCTTACATCTGATGGGCCTTCTGAAACCAACACGCTGACAGCGGCATTGTCGCATATGCCGGCACCTGCCGTGAAGGTGTCTTCATAATGGTATTTAGGGCGGTCATCCATGGCTATGGCGGCAGCTATCCCCCCCTGGGCAAGCCAGGAGTTGCTAAGGTCCACATTCCCCTTGCTGAGAATACAGCAGGAATATCTCTCGTCAATATGAAGGGCTGTATATAGCCCCGCTATACCGGCACCGATTATTATTACATCAAAGCTAATATGTTCTATATTATCTGGAAACCCGTTTGATACAAATTTCATTTTGGCAACGCCTCTCAAAAGCCTTTGTTGCTTATTGTATCAATTCTACCCGAAGTTTTCAATAAGCTTATGAAGAGAATGTTAGATTATTTATAAAATTACTCAAAAATAGGAAAACCGCGGCGAAAAACTCCGCCGCGGTCTTTAAATATAAGCTTATTTCTCCATATCGTCACGGATGGGGAACTCGTACTGTCTGAAGGGAACGCAGGTTGCCGGCTGTCTGGGCTCGGGCTGCTTTTCGTCAAACATATCGTAGCCTTCCAAATCCTTTTCGTCAATAAGGGGTGTGGTGAGAATCTTTTCTTTCAGCCACTCACGGAAGTCCGGGTGAGCAATCTTGATGATGGCCTTAATTCTCTCAGGGTAGGTTTTGAGGTAAATGTCTGCTACGCCCCATTCGGAAACTAAGAACATAACATAGTTTTTCAGCATGGAGACTATGCAGCCTTCAGGCAGCCAGGGCTGAACGTTGGACTGTCTTTCGCCGTTTGCGTCTCTGTATGTGGAGCGCAGGCAGATGAAGCTGCGGCCGCCCTTACAGCGCTGTGCGCCGTAGATGTATGCCATGGAGCCGCCCATTCCGGTGTAGGGGCGCAGACCCTGGGCTTCAGAGCAGCACTGACCGAGAAGGTCGCACATAAAGGTGGAGTTAATGGCAACCATATTCTCCTGCTCCATAATTCCCAGAGGATCTATGCAGAGGGTTCTCGGATAGAGACGAACGTCCTTGTCGGTGCTTGCAAGCCATTTAAAGGTTGACTCGCTGCAGCCGCCGGGGCTGGATGCGTAAAGAGCTGTAACCTTGCCGGATTCAACCATGGGAACCATGTTGTCACAAAGTACCTCGGAGAATATTTCGAAGGTACCGGAGAAGTCATTAAGGGACTTAATGATAATTTCACCAAGACCGCCGTAACCGATTTGAATCTTGTCGCCGTTTCTGAGGTAGGGAATGATGTATGAGCCGATTTTCTCATCAACCGGGGTAGGCAGAGGAGAAGGAATTTCAAGCATTTCTGTGTCAAGCTCAATTATGTAGTCAAAGTCGGTGATATGAACACTTATCTCTGCTTCCGGACCCGGAGCGGGATAAACGCCGGTCTTGTCAATAAAGGCAAACTTTTTTACCATGCGGGGGTCGCGGGAGATGGTGTTGTTTGTGCAGACACCGTAGCAGCCGCAGTTGCACCAGCCGTTTTCATCGGGGGGGCAGTAGGTGAGAGCAGAGGTGTTAACACCGTTTTCCCACATGCTGTATTCATACTGGTCGTAGCCGGAGCCGAGAACCTGAATAGAGCCTTCGTCGATAGCCATACGCTCAATGGGCAGCTGGTAGATACTGCGAAGCTTGAAATGATCTTTTGCATCGGGGTCAAAAACCATATTTGCGGGGCCGCTCATAACATTGTACCAGAAACCGAGGTTCTTGAACTTTTCCTTCTTGTCGTGGATTGCGTCAAGGAAGGCCAGAGGAACCATTGTTGCCTGTCCTAAAAACACACAGTCTCCGTCCTGAAGCTTGTCAACAGCTTCCTCCAAGGTAATAAGATGATCCTTGTAGTGCTGCTTCCAATCACCGCTAAGATTTCTCTTCGCCATAATTTGAACTCCTTTACCATATACATATTGATAGTGAAATCTCTCGCTTTTTCCCGGGGAAAATGCTCTTTTCGAAATAATCGAAGTCGAAAAATCAATATCTGCACTCAATTAATTCTAAACTAAAAATTTAACAAAAGCAATCGATATTTCACTTGCAGACAATGTTTGTAGATAATATAAGATAAGATGCAAAATATTTTGTAAACATGTTCAAGAAGAGACCATTAAATGTCATAAATGCCATAGTATCTTATTGCAATTCCGAATATTTCGACACTTTCCTTTATCGCTTTTTACATATTTCCCTATATATTCCCCCTTTGGAAAAACCAATTTGACTTTTTCACAATTTAAAAGCCGCAGTATAATGATTTTTAAAGTACTTTTCAAGTATATTTTATTTAGTTATCATCTTATACCAAATTTCATATAATTGCAACCGAGACTTAGCTCCGTAAAAATTTTTGTGGATTTAATAAAAGAAGGTATACGCTTTTTGGGTGTTGTGACTAAATCACATTTTGCGTATACCTATCTTATATATTCACTTTATGGTTTTTACTTTATGAATCGTTCTATTGCCTTGTTAAGGTCCTCTATTTTCTCATAGTCACCACAGGAGACCGCTTCTATGACACATTCCGCAATATGGTCCTGCAAAATAACCTTGCCGGCATTATTTATCGCCGACCGGAC
Organism: Clostridiales bacterium; assembly: GCA_012728025.1. Taxonomy (GTDB): domain Bacteria; phylum Bacillota; class Clostridia; order Oscillospirales; family Oscillospiraceae; genus UBA2658. Next base: position 5,357 of record JAAYFX010000268.1, on the reverse strand, counting down.
GGCTGCAATCTGCACCAAAACCTCAGCGCAATCCCTATCGTTTTCTATCATGGTCATAACAGAATCAAGATGCCCCCTTGCCTTAGCAAGACGACCCAGCACCGCTTTTTTGTTGGTGTGGACATGGGGAACCCCATTTTCTCCGTGGCTGTGAATCGTGACCCGAGAATGGCTGTGGTTTTCCTGTGCGCCTTGCGCCGCTGGCTTGCTCATGTGCTTACTCCTTAATTATACAGCTTAAAACTCAGGTATTAGCTTTTTCAGCATTTCTCGGATAGCTGTGGGGCAGGCACTATCCATGGGAAGCTCAAAGAGGGAAGTGCTGTCTCGGTCATATTTATTGACAAGAGCATCCTCAGGCAGCTCTGCCAATACTTCAAGGCCAACCTTTTTCAAAAGCTCATCCTTAGGTTCATCGCCACGGACACGGTTTAGCACCAAGCCGGCCTGCTTAACGTCTATATTGTTTTCGCCTTCTTTGGCGACTTCAAGAATGCCTGCTGCTGTCTGAAGGCTTCTTGCGGACATATCCGCCATAACCAGCAGCAAATCAACGCTTTTCATAACACGGCGGTTAAGCTGCTCAGGGCCTGCTTCGCCGTCAACTATACAATAGTCATAGTCCTCTATAAGGGTATCAATTCCGTAGCGGAGAAGCTCGTTACAGGCGCAGAAGCAACCTGGCTCCTCAGGTCTTCCCATGGTCAGAAGGTCAAAGCCGTCACCATGGGCAAGTATGGTGCGCATAAGGTTTTTTGTGGGGCCGGCATCAAGCTGCTCGCGGGCATGCCGTGAACCCAAAAGTTCGGTGCGGAGATTACTTACGGTTTTATCAACCTTAAGTCCGGTGGTGTAGCACAGGCTCATAGCCGAGTCCGCGTCAATCGCGAGAACCTTGCCCGGGAAGCGCTCACTAAGAGCACGGATAAGAAGGGTGGATACAACAGTCTTTCCTGTTCCGCCTTTTCCTGTTACAGCTATCGTTTTTATTTTTTCCATTATGGTCCCTCGCTTTTCTAAAAAGGTTGTTTTTCCATATACCGTGACCGTAGATTTAATTCTCTACGGCCACGGCATTTTTCTTTTAGTTTAAGGTGCTTAGGCGTCCTTTGTGAAGTTGTGTGCTCCAACAACGGATTCCATGTATTCGCCAATCTGTGCACGTAGCTCGTCGTTTGACTTGTAGCGGGGGTCGATTGCGTCAACGTCGACATACAAGGTGGGCAAGCCATACTTTTCCTGAATGTAGTCGGTAACAATCTTGCCTGATGCCCAAGTGTGCTTACAGCCAACGTGACCCATGAAGATGGAGACGTTTACGCTGTACTCTTCATACATCTTGTCAATGGACTTGAGCCAGTACTCAGTGGGTCCGGTGGCGCCGTGAATCATGGGAACGAGAAGCATCATCTTCGCCATTTCGTACTTTACTGTCTCCCAATTGTCCAAATCGGAAAGAATTACGCCGTCCTGATAGCCAAAGCCGTCCATAACGGTGATGGCACCATAGGTCTTTTCCATCCAGTCCATGATGCCGGTGTTTGACCAGAGCATATTCTGCATGAGACATACACGATAGCGCTCCTCAGGGCATCTTGTAGCGGTCATGCCCATATCGGCGAGCATATTGCCCATGTCAAGCTGGGTCTGAAGCATTTCGGTAACTTCAGGAGTTCCTGCAAGGGGAGCTATGATGGCGTTGAGAACGAGCATACGTCCGGGAAGTACGCAGGGTGTCTTTTTGCGCAGGTCGCCAAGCTGGATGAGAAGCTCGTAAGCTCTGTTGGATTCTTCGTTTATTTCTTTGAACTTTGCCTTGCGCTCGTCGTCCCATTTAAGGCCGGTGAGCTCTTCCATGAAGGGAATAAAGGATTCAATCTGCTCTGCTACATACTTAAAGCCCTTGTCGTCATGACGGAAGGGGCAGTCAAAGGTGAAGCAGGGGCAGTCCATAAGACGCTCCATCATGGGATATGCGATACGGGCAGAGTCGCAGGGAACGGTGGCATGAACAAAGGCATCCACCTGAACGCCAAGCTCGCCCTTAAGCATAACGCCCAACTGTGCCTTATCGATTGCACACATACTCTGGGGAGCGTACTTTTCAGTTTCGTCAATGAAGCGTCCGCAGAGGTCTTCCATGGAAGCGATACGGGTGGGGATGGTATCAAGGAAGAAGGGAACGCAATCAAATGCGCGCATTATGGTTACGGGTACGGGACCGCCGAAGGCAATAAGTTTTTTGCCATTCTTGTGTGCATCACGGATTTCTTCCCATGTAAACTTCTGAATTTCAACAGTCCACATGATTTCGGGCATACCCTTCGTAAGCATGTGCTGATAAATACTATCAACCTGTTCACAGGTAAGGTCTATCATATTAACCGGCTTTGTCGGGTCAAAGTTCTGTCTGGGTTTAGACATTTATGTGTTCCTCCTTCTTACTTCTCTAACATTTCGATGAAAGCTTCTGCACGAACGGCGAGCTGGCCTGCATTTGCCATGTGTTCCTCACGCTCAAGCTGAAGCATGGGAACGCCAATTGCCTTAAGGTCGGGCTCGAGGTAATATGCCTCTCCGCCCCAGCACTCGCAGTTTTGCATCTTCTGGTAGATAACGCCCTGTACATTGTACTTCTTTGCCATGTCGATAATTTCTTTGTGCATAGCCGGACGGTTGTCCAGACTGCGGGGGCATACGTTGCGCTTGAGATAGTATTTTGCAATAGAGCCAAGAACATCACTATCGTCAACTTCAAGCTGAGGGCCAAAGGCACGGTATCCGAAGCAGAGGTCGTCTGCCACAACAATGCCGCCCTTTTCTTCGATAACCTTGATGTATTCGGGGTTGTCGAGAGCAGAGCCTATAATCATAAGACGGCTGCGAGCCTCAATGGGCTTGCGGTTCTTTGCATCTGCAAGGAAATCCTTGAGCATCTGGATATAATCGTCGATATGATGGTCACACTCAGCCAGAGCAATAGAAAGAACCTCAGCACCTGAAACAACGGGCTTTTCGGCGGTGCGAAGTGCATAAACTTGGTCCATAAGAGAGCGCATCTCGTTGGTCTTGGCAATGGCAGCCTTAAGGCGCTCATCTGTTACCTCAACTCCGGAGAACTTGGATATGGCATCAACAAGCTCCTGAAGCTCGGATTTGTAGAAGCCTGTGGAAATGTCATTGGTTATACGGGGGGCGCCTATAAAATGGGTAAACTGGTCTTTTCCTTCCTTCTTGGAAATATGCTCCCAGTTGTCCATAATGCGGGCGGGCATCATGCAGCCGTCGGTCTGTACAAGGCCGTCGAGCTTATAGGTGCCGTCGATAAGGTACTGGAGAATTGAACGTGCGAAGCTGCAGCTGAAGCTGGTCATCCATGTTTCTGCATCACTGCTGTCCACGCAGTCCGTTGCCCTAAGGCGAATGGGAAGAACGTCCGCTGCATAGAAAATTTCTTCAGGAACATGGCAGCAAACATAGCCTACGGCCTTCTTGCCTTGTGCCTGCCAGGCTTTTGCGGCTTCGCCTGAAACTTTGGTCTCGAATAATTTCTGGTAACTCATGTGTTTCCTCCTTTATGTTATTGGAAAAGGTAATTTTAAAGCCCTCGGACATCCCGACTTGGCGCTGTGTGTCGGGGCGTCCGAAAGTTAAAATTTTATGTGGCGCTTCTCACCATGAGAATCCAATAGCGTCCGAGGGACAGACTTGTCTGCAAAGCTCCATTTTCTGGTCGGCTTTGCAGTTAGCGCAGTTTGTTTGCAAGGTGTTGCGGGCATCTTCCCGTATGATAATCACTTCGTCGTCAAAATCATCCAGTTCTGTAACGTAAAGCTGTTCCGGACACGCCTTTATGCAAGGCTTGTCAGAACACTCGGCACATTTGGCGGTGTCTATCTTGATGTAATAGTGACCGGAACCGTCCTCATAGCCATAGTTTGCTATCACGGCTTTCGCCTCCTTCCATCTTGCATTTTTAGTTCTCAAGGTTCTGGGTTTAAGCTTTGTCCCTTATTTTGCGGCAACTGCCTCTTTGGCTCTTTTTCTTTCAACAAGGTCTTTGGCGATAAGAGCCGCACCGGCTGCGCCGGCAATCTGGGTGTCCCACTTAGGTTCAAGGGCGGTAACTCCCATTAGTCGTTCTATGCGTTTTACAACGCCGATATTCTTGGCAATACCGCCTGTGATGGCGAAGTCAAGCTCCATGCCGTTGCGCTCAAGAAGGCGCACAACACGCAGTGCCATAGCATGGCAATACGCTGCCAGAACCTTTTCCTTTGTCCAGCCGGCTCGCATAAGCTTTGTAGCCTCACTTTTAGCGAAGATAACGCAGGTGGAGGAAACCGGAGGCGGCTCCTCATCTATTTCAAAGGACATCTTGCCAATATCCTCAACACGGACAGCAAGAAGGTTTGCTATAACCTCCATGCCCCGACCTGTGCCGGCAGCGCACTTATCGTTCATCATGAAAGATGTAACAGCGCCGTTTTCATCACAGTGTATGGCTTTACAGTCCTGTCCGCCCATATCGAGAATAGTGCGGATACTGGGTCCGTAAATGAAGTTCGCCCCCCTTGAGTGGCAGGTTATCTCCGTTACAGTTTTGTTGGAAAAGGGCACGTTTACACGCCCATATCCGGTTCCTATTGTATAGGTTATGTCTTCGAGTGTCAATCCGGTATCCTTCATGGCCCAATTAATCGCATTGATTGCGGAATCGGGGCTGTTAGAGCCGGTTCTCATGTTGGAATACGCATAGGGAATGCCATCGGCCATAATAACAGCCTGTGTACTGGTAGAGCCTATATCTATGCCGGCGGTTATAAGGCTTCCACGCCAGTCAGGTATATCAGGGTTTTTCCAGTTGGATTCCTTCCATCTCCAATATTCTACTTTTTCTATTTCAGCCATGGTTTTTTCCTCCGTTTACTGATTCTCTGTGCCGAAGATAGCGGCGCCGACAGCGCTAAGAATCTGGTTATCTTCGGGTACTCTGATTTCTCTTTCAAAAACATCGGACATACAGCGAACAAGACCCTTGTTATAAGCGGGGCCGCCTATCATTGTATATTTGTCCGTCAGGCCCACTCTGCGAATCATGGACGCTATGCGGTTGGAGATTCCCATATGTACGCCATAAGCAATGTCCTCTCGGGTTTCCTTGGCGTGGATGAGGGAAATAACCTCGGACTCGGCGAACACAACGCACTGGGCGTTGGTGGCTAAATCTTTGGTGTGGCGCAGGGAATAATCGCCCATTTCCTCTGTGCTTATTTGAAGCGCCCGAGCCATGGCCTCTATAAAGGTGCCTGCTCCGGAGGCGCACTTGTCGTTTGCCTCATACTTCATAACTGTTC
>JAAYFX010000267.1 GCA_012728025.1 Clostridiales bacterium | reverse complement strand
CTTCGAAATTTCCGAAGACTTTGACACACCGGTTTTCCTGCGCACAGCCACAAGGGTTGCCCACTCTCAAAGCCTTGTAAGCCTGTCTGATAGGGTAGAAAAAGAGCTTGTGCCTTATGAAAAAAATGTCCAAAAATACGTTATGACCCCCGGAAATGCCATAAAGCGCCATCCGGTGGTGGAAGAGCGCATGGAAAAGCTCCGTGATTTTGCCGAAACCTCAGGCATAAACCGTGTTGAAATGGGAGACACATCCCTTGGTTTTATCACAGCCGGTGTCTGCTACCAGTATTTAAAAGAGTGTCTGCCCAAGGCAAGCGTTTTAAAGCTTGGCATGGTTAACCCCCTGCCCATGAAGCTTATAGCAGACTTTGCCTCTAAGGTGGATAAGCTCATTATTATAGAGGAGCTTGACCCCGTCATCGAAACTCAGGTTCGGGCGGCGGGAATAAAAGTTTCCGGCGGCAAGGACCTTTTCGGACTTTGCGGCGAGCTTTCCCAAAATAAAATCCGAAAGGCTCTGGGGCTTTCTGTTGCCGAAAGTACGGGCTTTGGGGAAAACCTGCCTGCCCGCCCGCCGACCCTTTGCCCCGGCTGCCCCCACAGGGGACTTTTCTACACACTTTCAAAGCTTGGACTCACCGTTATGGGTGACATAGGCTGCTATACCCTTGGTGCAGCGCCCCCCCTTTCCTCGGTGGACACCACCGTTTGCATGGGAGCCTCCATACCGAATCTTCATGGCTTTACCACCGTCTGCGGAGAGGAAATGGCGAAAAACACCGTTGCAGTCATTGGCGACAGCACCTTTATCCACAGCGGCATAACAGGGCTTATCGACGTTGTTTACAACAAGGGGCAAAGTACGGTTCTCATTTTGGATAACTCCATAACCGGCATGACAGGCCATCAGGATAACCCCACTACGGGAAAAACCATAAAAGGCACTCCTGCCCCTCAGGTGTCCATAGAAAAGCTTTGTGAGGCTGTTGGCGTTAACAGAGTTTTTGTCTGCGACCCCTACGACTTAAAGGGTCTTTCCGACCTTGTTGTAAGAGAGCTTAAAATGCAGGAGCCTTCTGTTATAATAGCAAGGCGGCCCTGTGTGCTTATTCCGGAAGTTCGGGCAAAGCTTGCTCCCGCTCTCTCTATCGACCACGAAAAGTGCGTCGGCTGTAAAAAATGCATGGGCATAGGCTGTCCTGCCATAAGCTTTTCTGATAAAAAGGCCACGATAGACGAAACTCTTTGCGTTGGCTGTGAGCTTTGCATGAAGATGTGCGCTTTTGAGGCCATAGGCAAAAAGGAGGGCAAATAGATGACTGAGGTTAAATCCATAATGATTGTAGGCGTCGGCGGTCAGGGCACTCTCCTTGCCTCACGCATACTGGGAAGTGTTCTTACGGAAAATGGCTTTGACGTTAAGGTTTCCGAGGTTCACGGCATGAGCCAGAGAGGCGGCAGTGTCGTCACCTATGTCCGCTTTGGAGAAAAGGTCTATTCGCCCATAGTTGATGAGGGTGAGGCTGATTATATCCTTGCTTTCGAGCGGCTGGAGGCTGCCCGCTGGGCCTCATACCTTAAAAAAGGCGGCACACTTATAATGAACGACCGCCCCATAAGCCCCATGCCGGTTATAACAGGTCTTATGAAATACCCCCAGCAGGTAAGTGAAAAGCTTGTTGACAAGGGTGTAAAGCTTATTTCCTGTGATGCCCTTTCCATGGCGGCAGAGGCGGGCAACGCAAGGTCTGTAAACGTGGTGCTAATTGGCGTTTTATCCGCTTTGGCGGATTTTCCCGAGGAGGCTTGGCAAAATGCCCTGAAAGCCTGTGTAAAGCCCAAGTTTTTGGAAATGAACCAAAAGGCTTTCGCCCTCGGACGGGAGTACGCCCTGAAAAACCTTTAGGTGAGGCTATGTCCGGATACCTTAAAGAGGTCAATATAAAGGCCGATATGCCCACCTCATCCGACGCTGTGAAAAGGCTTACTTATAACATACGCAACGGCAAAAGCTGGGGTTGCGGCGCCATTAAGGTAATCCATGGCTATGGCTCTACGGGAAAAGGCGGCAAAATCCGCACAGACAGCCGGCGCTATCTGGGAGAGCAAAAGGGGAAGGGATATATAAAAGATTTTATCTTCGGCGAGGACTTTTCAATTTTCAACGAGGCCACACGCAAAGCCTTTGAGGACTGTCCCGAGCTTCGTT
>JAAYFX010000351.1 GCA_012728025.1 Clostridiales bacterium | reverse complement strand
TCATCCATGGCCTACAAGACGAAGCTCAACGACCTCGGGGAGGCCGTCGAGGATGCCGGCGAGGCACATGACGAGACCGCGAAGGCGATAGAGGCGGCAAACGAGGTACTCGCGGAGCATTACACCAACCAGCACAAACTCGCCGATGCATTGGAACTCGTCGCCGACGGCATGGACGCGGAGGCGGCGGCCCGCGAGGTAGGCATGGACGCGAGCATCCTGTCCGCCGAACTCGACCGACAGGAGATAGAGCGCAAGCACGAACTCAGCGAAGCGCATCGCGAACTCGTGGACGCGGTGGACGGCTATGCCGCCTCGAGCAGCGAGTTCTCCGGCGCCCTCGAAGCCGCCGGAATATCATCCGAGCAGTTCGCCGCAAAGCTTGAGCAGCAGGGGCTTGCATTGGATGATGTCAAGGGCGACTTCGAAGCCTACATCGACAGCGTGCAAGACGGTTTCGACCGGCTCGAGACCGACAGCGAGAAGTCGCTCTCCGCCTTCCAGGATACGCTCGCCAACAACACCGCGCTCTCCGAGGAGTGGGGAGCGAACCTCGAATACGTGCTGACCACGGCAGGCAGCGGCATGTCGAGCGGCTTCATCGCGGAACTGCGGCGCGGCGGCGTCGAGGAATACAGCCAGCTGTTGCGCGACATGAACGGATTGTCGCAGGAGGAACTGCTCGCCATCGGCGCGGAGTGGGATGCAGCGGGCATGTCCGCCGCAGAGGACTTCAAACTCGGGCTTGACCCGCTGCCCGAAGATGTTGCGGTCGTAATCGCGGACATGGGCGCCACGGCGGACGCGGAGCTTGCCGTGGTGACGGACACCTGGGAGCAATCCGGACAGGACGCGAAGGAGAGCTACGCGGGCGGCCTCGCCGGTATCTCGGACTGGGTGGCGGATGCCGCCGCCGGTGTGCCGGATGCGATGGGCGACATCGGAGGGATGTCGGGCGACGCCTACGCCGCAAACGCGCAGTCCCGGATATCAGCCGGGAACGCCGGCATCGGCGCCGTGGCCGCGCAGGGCGGCGCGGGGGCATCCCAAGGCATGGCTGCGGGGATAGTGGCGGGGCTGTCCGCCGTTGACTCCGCGATGTCCATGACGGCCAGCATGGTGAAGGGCACCGCAGGCGCGATACTACTCGATTCCGAGGGCGGGCGCGTCGTGGCATCCCTCGCGCAGGGGATGTCCCAGCAGCTCCACACCGTGACCTCCGCCGTGGCTGCAATACGCGCGACCGTTGCGGGCGGGATGTCCGCCACTGTGGGCGAGGCACACACCCTAGGCGCCGCGATTGGATACGGGGTGGCGCGTGGCATCAGCTCGACATCAGGTGCCATTGCAAGCGCCGCGCGCAGCGCAGCATCAGCCGCCATGGCATCAGCCAAGGCACAGCTCGACATCCACTCGCCCTCCGGCAGGGCGCGTCGTGAAATCGGTCAGATGTGGTCGAGAGGTACAGAGCTGGGAATTCTGGATCGTGTACGCAACATCAGGGCTGCGGCATCAACCGCAATGGACGCCACGATGGTCAATGTCGGTGCGAGCGCCACAGC
>JAAYFX010000316.1 GCA_012728025.1 Clostridiales bacterium | reverse complement strand
CTGAATCACGCAAAGCGCCCATTTGGTTCAGCAATTCACGCATATTTTGAGCGCCAGCGCCTGAAGCTGCTTGATAAGTCATGGAGGTCATCCACTCAATCAAGCCTTTTTCAAACAAGCCGCCCAAACCCATAAGCATTAAACTTACGGTGCAGTTGCCGCCAACAAAGGTTTTTATGCCTTTTTGTAAGCCAGCATCAATTACCCTACGGTTTACTGGGTCTAGCACAACAATGCTATCGTCTGCCATACGCAGGCTAGAAGCTGCGTCTATCCAATGCCCCTGCCAGCCAGCAGCACGTAAAGGACCATAGACTTCTTTAGTGTAATCACCACCTTGACAGGTAAGCACTACGTCTAGTTTTTTTAATGCGTCTAAGTCGGTGGCGCTTTGTAAAGGCTGACCATCAGGACCCGCTTTACCTGCCTGAGAGGTTGTAAAATAAACCGCCTCAATCAAGTCAAAATCATTTTCTTCCTGCATCCGCTGCATTAGTACCGAACCGACCATCCCGCGCCAGCCAACTAAACCTACCGTGAGTTTACTCATAGTATCCTCTTATTTAAGTGCTTTTAGGGCTTTAACAACAGCGGCACCCATTTCAACTGTGCCTACTTTTGTCATGCCAGCAGAGAGTATATCAGCAGTGCGCAAACCTTGATCTAACACATCGCTAACTGCCTGCTCAATTTTACCTGCTACGTCTGCCTTGTCGAAGGAATAGCGTAGCATCATGGCAATGGATAAAATACACGCCAAGGGGTTAGCCATATCTTTACCAGCAATATCCGGCGCAGAACCGTGGCAAGGCTCGTACATACCCTTGGCATTTTCATCTAAAGAAGCGGAAGGCAGCATACCGATTGAACCGGTTAGCATCGCCGCTGCATCCGATAAAATATCACCAAACATATTGCCGGTGACCATCACATCAAACTGCTTAGGCGCTCGTACTAGCTGCATGGCCGCGTTATCAACGTACATGTGCGACAGTTCAACGTCTGGGTAGTCTTTAGCGACTTCTTCCATCACATCACGCCATAGCATGGTCACTTCTAACACGTTGGCTTTATCGACCGAACATAAACGCTTGTTACGCTTACGTGCCATTTCAAAAGCTACTTTAGCGATACGGCGAATTTCACTTTCAGAATAAACGTAAGTATTAAAGCCTTCTTTTTCGCCATTTTCTAGGGTACGAATGCCGCGTGGCTGACCAAAGTAAATGCCACCCGTTAGCTCACGAACGATCATAATGTCTAAACCTGACACCACTTCAGGCTTAAGGCTAGAAGCATCGGCAAGCTGAGGGTATAAAAGTGCTGGGCGCAGGTTACCAAACAGCGCTAACTCTTTACGAATACCTAGCAGGCCACGTTCTGGACGCAAACTAATGTCTTCTAGCTTATCCCACTTAGGGCCACCCACCGCACCTAGAACTATCGCATCAGCCGCTTTAGCCTTGGCTAGCGTTTCAGGCGGTAAAGGATGACCCGCTGCATCAT
>JAAYFX010000266.1 GCA_012728025.1 Clostridiales bacterium | reverse complement strand
TGCTCAATTGCGTCTATGTAATACATATTGGCCTGCTGGTCAATTTCCCCCGCTTCAAAAATGTGAATCATTTGCAGGGGTATACCTTTCAGGGTGGGAAAGCCCGCCATTAGCTGAATAGGCATCATCTCATCGAAAATAACGGTTTTTTCCCTAAGTCTTGCCGCCTTTTTTGACTTGCCGTTTAGGTTTTCATCCCTAGCAAGGATGTCGTGTACCATCTGGGCAGAGTTTTGTAAAATTGCATAAAACTGCTCATGGCAAAGGCGCAGCTCGTCTCCTCGAAGGCCAATTGTGTGCCTGTCTAAAAACGCCGGTGTGGTTATGTACGATACCATCCAGCGGTAACGGGTGAGGGCCTTTGTCATCTGGGGAAGGGTGGATGCAAGCTTTGCTCCCAGCATACCCAAAACCTTTAACCAGCGGAAATAGTCGTATAGCGTATCGGAAACGCCTCTCCATTCCCTTCGGGTCATGGAGCGTCTGTCTGCCTTATAAAGGTTTCCCAGTCCCTTTGGTTTTTTTGCTGTTTTCATGCCAGTTTCACCTCCCCTTGCTTCTTTGCCTTGATTTTTTTAATTTCCAGACTTTCCACAAAAGCCTGCACTCTTGTCCGCAATTGACCACTGGAGCGTGACATATAGGGTCTGTCAATGGAAAGAGTGGGAATGCCCCGCTCTAGCTCCATAACATGGCTGGCAAGGGCTCGCTCATAAGACCAATAGGTGCAAAACTTCATCTGCTCATATATAATGCCGTCAGCATGATAGTCTCTGGCCAATTGCTCGGCTACGGTGTAGCGCTGCTCAACCTTATGGGGGCTTACCATCCGTGGACACAGGCTGTCATGAAGATACTTCCGGCAGACCTGCTCAAAGGCAGGCTCCTCGTCATTTAAAATAAATTCCTCTCGCCCCGGAACAGAGCCATAGCAAAACCTGTCTGCCACAACCAAGGCGCCGCTTTCTTCAATAAGGCTTATAAGCTCAGGGTCATCAATCTCCGAACCGACAATTACCACCTTTGCCCTAAACTGCTTTTTCTTGTCCGGCTCTCTTGTGCGAAGCTCCTCCAAGGTTTCCGAAAGTTCATTCATAATAAGATGCTTTGGGCAGCAATAGGTAATAAGTGTTAGTATTAAAAACTCATAGCCCGTTATGGTGGGGTTATCAAGCTTTCTAAAATCTCCGATTTCGTTTAATATCCTGCACATTTCGTTGTGCTGCTGGACGGCACGTCGGATGGAATCGTCGGAAATATCCGTTCCGAATGTCTCCTTAAGGGGTTTTAGTGTCTTGCGGCTTATTTGCTCGCAATAGTGCTTTAAGCAGTCCTCATCATCGGAAAAGGGAATGTCCAGATTAGAGATGATAAGATGCTCCTTATCGTTAAAATCCAACAGCTCCATGTTTTCCATGCTTCTGTTCATGCACTCGCAGGCGTCAACCGCCATAAGAGCGTCAAGAAAACGGTAGCCCCCTTCAAGAGCTCTTTCAAGCAAGGCTCTTGCGTATTCGCAAAGAGCATTAGACATATAATACGTCGCTATATCCATAGAGCCGGTTCTCGGCGCCCTGAGCCTTACAGAAAAGCAGTTATCCAAATTTAGCAGCACTTCCGGCATATGATAACAGGTATATCCTAGGGCGTATTTTCCCTCCTCTTGAGCTTTTTTGACCAAATCATTATTTGCTCCTGTTAAGAGGTTCTCAAAGTAATACAGATGTTTTAAATCCTTCATTTTTCATACCCCGCTTTAAATGATTCCGCTTATTTCAATCGCCTTTTGAACCCCTGTGACTAATTCCGAACTATCGGGAAGCTCCATGATGCTTTTGCCTTTTAAATCGAACAACGCCAATTGGCTATCATCAGGAATATAAGCTAAAACGGGCAGTTGTCCCAAATCAAGCTCTTGAGCTATGGATTTATCATTTATACGGTTTGCTATTACTCCGATTTTTTTATACATCACCAGCTCATCTGCCACTTCTTTTATCATCTTTATAACCTGAGTACCCTTTTTGCTGGAATCTGTAACCAGAATCAAATGACTGACTTTTTCCATAACTCTGCGGTTAATTTGCTCGATGCCCGCCTCGCCATCTATAACAACATAATCAAACTCTTCCGAAAACATACTTATTATTTCTTTCAAAAAGCTATTTACGCCGCAATAGCAGCCTGCCGTTTCAGGCCGGCCCACCGCAAGAAAGCTAAAGCCGTCTTTTTCCGTCATGGCCTCGATAATACGAAAACGTGCTTCGGATAAAAGTGCCAAGGCCCTTTTCTTTTCTCTGTCCTCCTGCCCCGCCTCCACAATTTCCTTGCGAATATCGTCTACTGTCAGCTTTGCTTTTACATCCAGTGCGGTGGAAAGGCCCACCGCTGGGTCTGCATCAATCGCCAATATTCTTGCTTCCGGATGGTTTTTTACAAGCTGCCGTACAAGGGCTGCGGAAATAGACGTCTTTCCCACTCCACCTTTTCCGGCAACGGTAATAATCGTATTCCCCATTAAAATCCCCTTTCCACAGCTTAGAAGCCTGCCGCAGTTTCTCTCTCAGGCAAACAGGGCAAAGTCTCCCACGCTTATGCGATTTTAGTAAAGCCTATGCCGCTGCACTTATCTCTTTTACTAATCCCTGCCTTTTTTATAGTCTTGTTCCGGCTTTTGGCTTTTTCTCTCGGCTAATCCTTTAGTTTTATGCTAACTATGAAAATCCCTTTTGTAAAACAATTACTTTTTATGCACCAACAACAAATTGATGTGCCGATAACACAATTTATTTATGGACTTCGACAATCATTTGTTGTATTGTATATATAACATCAAAAAGGCGGTGGTGGATTTGCAAATAAAAGTAATTGAATCTTTTGTTTGCCTGTATCAGGAGAGGAACATTACAAGGGCAAGTGCGAAACTCTTTATTTCCCAGCAGGGGCTTAGCCGTCAAATCCAAGCTCTTGAAAAAGAGCTGGATGTGATTTTGTTCGACCGTTCAAACACAGGGGTTGAACCCACAGAGGTATGCAAGCTGCTTTATTCCCATTTCAAAAATATGTATGGTAATTATTTAAGCGCCATGTCCGCATTGGATAACTACAATAAAAAAGAAAGCAACTCATGCTCGGTTGCTTTTGCCTATGGCGTTACAAATAGCATAAGCTCGGATTTTATGTTTGATTATCAGAAGCAGCATCCAAAACTTAATCTTGAAATAGAGGAGTGGTCAAAGGCAACTTGTATAGAAAAGCTTATGAAAACAGAGCTTGATGCTGCATTTTTGGTTACACCTTTGGATAAAAAGCTTATAAAGTGTACCTGCCTTATTGAAGGCGAAATGCTTATAGCCATACATAAAAGCCACCCCTTGGCAGCAAGTGATGAGCCGATTGACTTTGTTTGCCTTGACGGGGAAAACCTTATTACAGGTGTTCCGGAAAATGCCGTCAGGCAAATGATGGATTATCTCTGTATGAAAACAGGGATTCATCTGCGGGTCATCATCTCATCCAGCAATAACCTTAATTTTATAAACTCCATGACAGAGAGCATTGGGATAGCGCCTATCACCCAGACAATAGCCGCAAGAATAACAAATCCGGAAATTGCCATAAGGCGTGTAATTATTCCGGAAAGAGCCTTTCTTTACTACTGCACCCCACATAAGGCCAAAAACAACAAAGAGCTTGCGGATATTCGGCGCTATGTGGAAAATTATTTTAAAACAACTCCGGTTGAAAAACTTTTAAAGCCAAACAGCATACCTGTGGATTTTAACCATACCACCCAAAACAAAAGGGCCTAGCCCCTTTTCCATAAAAACTTGCCAAACATCAAAAGCACCTTGAAGCGGCTTTAAGCTCTGGCCGTTTCAAGGTGCTTTTATTTGTTTTAATTAAAAAAAGCTTCCCCATTTTATTTTATAACAAGTAAAGCCTGCCGGCAGGGAAATACCTTCAGGATTTATGGCTTTTCATGGAGCAGTTTATTTCGCAGCCCTTTTTTGTAAGATAATCCTCGCCCCAGCTATACATGGCTTCAAGGATTGGGCGAATGCTTGCCCCAAGCTCCGTTAAAGAATATTCAACTTTTGGCGGCACAACCGGATATACTGTGCGTAACACAAGGTTGTCCTCCTCAAGCTCCCGAAGCTGTTGTGTGAGCATTTTTGGAGTCGCCTGCGGAATAAGCCTGCTAAGCTCTCCAAATCTTAAGGTGGAAGAAATCAAATGCCACAGAATGAGAGACTTATATTTCCCACCTATAACGCTGATTGTTGTGCCAACGGGGCAGTTTATTTGCTTTGACTCGCAATTCATGACAAACACCTCCAATACTATCCTTTTGGTAAGTATATAACTAAAAAGTGTGTACTTGATTATTTTATAATAACTGTCATAATAATATCATAAGCATTTACAGCCGTCAATAGAAGGAGAGAAGGCTATAAGGCTTTTGGATTTTTGCAGTATCGCATGAGGGGAAAGGAGCTATCATGACAAGTTATGTGTTAGGCATAAGGGGCATGACCTGTGCCGCCTGCGCCCAAAGAATTGAAAAAACCGTTCGCAAGCTTTCCGGTATAACCGAGGCCTCTGTTAACCTTGCCGGAGAAAAGCTTTTTGTAGAATATGACAGCAAAACTTTAAGCCTTGCTGAAATAAAAGAGGCGGTGGGGAAAATCGGCTTTGAGGCTTACGAAAAAGCCGACAGCAACATTAGCATCCCCATTGCCGGCATGACCTGCGCCGCCTGTGCCCAGCGTCTTGAAAAAAACCTTTCTAAGCTTGAGGGTGTTTCCGAAGCCACTGTAAACTTTGCGGCAGAAAAGGCCAAGGTTTCATACGACCCACAAGTTGTGCGGCTTTCTGACATACGGCAGACCATTGAAAAGGTCGGATTTAAGCCCTTGGAAATCAGCAGAAGTGACGCTGTCGATAAAGATAGGCAGCGTAAGGAATGGGAAATAAAGCTTCTTCGCATAAAGCTGATTGTCTCTGCCATATTTTCTTTGCCCCTTTTATATATTGCCATGGCGCCTATGATAAGCTTTGTAAATCTGCCCTTCCCGAATTTTATATCCCCCGAGATTTATCCATTAAACTTTGCCTTAGCCCAGCTTTTTCTGGTGATACCGGTTATCGCCGTGGGCTATAAGTTTTACACAGTGGGCTATAAGGCCATCTGGCAGCGCAGCCCCAATATGGACTCTCTTATAGCAATTGGAACCACTGCCGCTTTTTTATACAGCCTTTACAACACAATATTAATTGCCCGTGGAAACCCCGAAATGGCCCACCACCTGTATTTTGAATCGGCGGGAGTCATAATCACCCTGATACTTCTGGGCAAAACCCTTGAGGCCATATCTAAGGGACGAACCGGCGAGGCAATTAAAAAGCTTATGGGACTTGCCCCAAAAACCGCCATCATTATACAAAATGGGGAAGAAAAGGAAATCCCCATAGACGAGGTTCAAATTGGCGACATTATTGTAGTAAAGCCCGGAGGGAAAATCCCCGTTGACGGCTCTGTTACAGAAGGCTACACCGCCATTGACGAATCCATGCTAACAGGCGAGAGTATGCCCGTTGACAAAAAGGCCGGCGATCCTGTTTATGCCGCTTCAATTAACACAACGGGAACCATCCGTTTTAAGGCAGAAAAAATCGGCAGCGACACGGCGCTGGCGCAAATTATAAGGCTTGTGGAAGATGCCCAGGGCTCTAAGGCTCCCATAGCCAAAATGGCTGATATAGTGTCCGGATATTTTGTCCCCGCGGTGTTTGCCATAGCCCTTATATCAGGGCTTGCCTGGTATTTCGGCACCGGAGATACAGAGCTTGCCCTAACCATATTCACAGCAATCCTTGTTATAGCCTGCCCCTGTGC
>JAAYFX010000265.1 GCA_012728025.1 Clostridiales bacterium | reverse complement strand
CTTATAAGCAAAGCGCCATGGAGCCTTCAATAAGCTCCTCTATAATTCTAAAAAAAGCCCGCCACCCCCTTTTGCCCAAGGAAAGCGCCGTTCCCATAACAATCGAAATGGGGCAAGACTGGGACACCCTAGTTATAACAGGGCCAAACACCGGCGGAAAAACAGTTTCTCTTAAAACTCTTGGTCTTTTGTGCGTTATGGCTGCCTGCGGTCTGCACATACCGGCTGCCGATGGCAGCGCTGTGCCGGTTTTTGGGGCTGTTTTGGCGGACATAGGAGACGAACAAAGCATAGAACAGTCTCTTTCAACATTTTCTTCCCATATGACGAATATAGTTTCAATACTTGAAGTCTGCGACGAGAGAAGCCTTTTGCTCTTTGACGAGCTTGGAGCGGGAACAGACCCTGTGGAGGGAGCGGCCTTAGCCGCCGCCATAATCGAAAACGCAAGAAAGAAAGGCTCAAAAATTGCGGCAACTACCCACTACGCCGAGCTTAAAGTCTTTGCTACCAACACCACGGGGGTGCAAAACGCCTCCTGCGAATTTGACGTTTTGACCCTTCGCCCAACTTATAGGCTGCTAATCGGAATTCCGGGAAAGTCCAATGCCTTTGCTATAAGTGAAAGGCTGGGGCTTTCCGAGGCGGTTATCTCCGATGCCAAGCGAAGGGTATCCGCTGAAAGCGCAAGCCTTGAGGAGACTATAAGAAAGCTTGAAAGTCAGCGTCAACTTCTTGAAAAAGACAGGGAAGAAACGGCGAAAAAGCTTGCCGAGGCACAGGAAGCCGCAAAAAAAGCTGAACAAACCCAGAATGAGCTGGAAAGACGCCTTGAAAGGGCCGAGGAGGATGCAAGACAACAGGCGCAAAAGATTATTAACGAGGCTCGAAAAACTGCCGAGACTGTCTATGACGAGCTTGACGAAATGCGCCGCCGCCGTAACAAGCAGTTGGACCATATACGAGAAAACGAGGCCAGAGCACAGCTTCGCCATAAGCTTAATCAGGCCGGCGAAAAGCTTAACAAAAACGAAAAGCCCCAAGAAATGAAAAAATCCTCACGACCGGTAAAGGCGGGGGACACTGTGCAGCTTTTGTCCATGGGAGTAAAGGCTCAGGTTATTTCCGTTTCACCGGACAGGAATCTTACGCTTCAGGCGGGCATAATGAAGGTGACGGCAAGGGAGGACGAGGTTTTTCTTTTGGAAAATGCGGAGCCTGTCATTAAACCTCCGGCATCAGAAAAAAGCGGAGTCTCTCTTAGAGCGGCCTCCGTCAGCAGGGAAATTGACCTTCGGGGCATGATGACAGACGAGGCCATACCGGTGATGGAGCGTTACCTCGACAGTGCCCTTATGGCAAAGCTTGAAACGGTGACGATAATCCACGGAAAAGGCACTGGAGCCTTAAGAGCGGCAGTTCAGCAGAACCTTAAAACCAACAAGACGGTTAAATCTTTCAGACTTGGGCGCTTTGGTGAGGGTGAAACGGGAGTTACTGTTGTCGAACTTAGGTAAAAGAAAGTTTTAGAAAATGATATGGCTGTGCAAAGCTACAAAATGGGCAAAAGCAGTTGACGCTTGGGGTTTGCTTTGGTAAAATAGCTATGGTAACGAGGGACAATATGTCATTTAAGTCATAAGGAGTGACGCTAATGCTAACTAGAGAAGTAACCATTAACAATCAAGTAGGACTTCACGCCAGACCGGCGACGTTTTTTATTCAGAAAGCGAATGAATTCAAAAGTAATATTTGGATAGAAAAGGATGACCGAAAGGTTAACGCAAAAAGCCTTTTGGGGGTGCTTTCTCTGGGAATTGTGAAGGGAACCTCCATAAACCTCATCGCTGACGGCAGCGACGAAAAAGATGCCTTGGCCACCTTGGCTGCCCTTATTGCATCTGATTTTTCTGAGTAATACCAACATTGCTTTAAAGGGTCTTCCGCCCGAGTTTTCCGGCGGAAGACTCTTTTTATTTTTCGGCAACACATGATATTCAGTCTTTTTTGTATACAATCAGCGAAAGCTATTGTATAATATTTGCAAGCAAACATCATACAGATTTAGATGCATATACCACAACGGCACTTCGTGCCTGTGGTATAATATTTATACTAAATTTAAGGCGGGAGGGGAAAGCTTGAATATAGAAGAACTAAGGGAAAAGGCAAACAGGCTCCCCCTTTTACCAGGGGTGTATCTCATGCTGGACGAAACGGGGGAAGTTATTTACGTTGGCAAGGCCAAGGCTTTAAAAAATCGTGTGAGCAGCTATTTTCGTGGCGAGCATGACATTAAAACGGCAGCCATGGTTCAAAAAGCCAGAGATTTTAACGTTATTGTGGCAGAGTCCGAATTTGAGGCTCTGATTCTGGAAAACTCCCTTATAAAGCGCCATCAGCCCCACTATAACATCCTCCTGCGGGACGATAAATCCTATCCCTTTGTAAGACTTGACATTAAAAGCCCCTGCCCCCGCTTTACAATCGTCAACAAAACTGCTGAGGACGGAGCAAAATATTTTGGCCCCTATGGCAGTAGGGGGCTTACAAGAAATATTATAGACACAGTTTGCAAAGCGCTGATGCTCCCCACCTGCGGAAAAAGGTTTCCAAGGGATTTTGGCAGGGGCAAGCCCTGCCTTAACTACCACATGGGAAACTGCTTGGGCTTTTGCGGCGGCAGAGGGGGGCAAAGTGAATATGACGAGCGAATCCGTCAGGCGGAAATGCTTTTTTCGGGGAAAACTGCCGAGCTTAGGGCAGAGCTTCAGGAAAAAATGTTTGCGGCCTCGGAAGATTTGCAATTTGAGTTGGCGGCCCAATTGCGTGATAGACTAAAGGCTGTTGAGGGTCTTGGAAACCGCCAGAGAGTTATTGCCTCCTCGGCGGCCGATGCCGATGCTGTGGGCTTTTATCGCAGCGCAAAAAGTTGCTTTGCCATTTTGCGCTATGACGGAGGAGACCTTAGCGACAAGGATTACCGTCTACTGGAGGAACCCTTGGAAAACGATGCCGAGGCTGTGTCTGCCCTTGTTCGGCAGTATTATTCAATAAGCGGCATTTTTCCAAAAAATATTTTGTTGCCCTTCCCCATAGAGGATGCTCAAGAAATTTCAAGGATGCTCACAGAGGCGGCAGGCCATAAGGTTTCCGTGGAAACGCCCCAGAGGGGCCAGCGACGTGAAATGGTTTTAAAGGCCATGCTAAACGCCAAAGAGGAGGCTCTGCGGGCCACAACGGCAACACAAAAACGGCTGAAGACTCTGGAATGGCTAAGGGATGCTCTGGGAATGGAAGCCTTGCCTCGGCGCATAGAAGCCTTTGACATTTCCAACACAGGAAACTTTGGCATAGTTGCCTCTATGACGGTTTTTCAAGACGGCAGACCCCTAAAAAGGGATTACAGAAAGTTCAGGTTAAAAGAAATTTCCTCTCAGGATGATTACGGCAGCATGAAAGAAGTTTTAACCCGAAGGTTTAAGCGCTTCATAGACGGTGACGAGGGCTTTAAGGAGCTTGCTGACCTGTTGCTTATAGACGGGGGGGCTGCCCACGCCTCCATGGCCCGTGAGGTTCTTTCGGCGTACGAGATTACCATTCCCGTTTTGGGAATGGTGAAAGATGACAGACATCGCACAAGAGCCCTTGTTTACCCAGATGGGGAGGAAGTAGGCATAGTCGGAAATCCGGCGGTATTCGCCTTTATCGGCGGCATTCAGGAGGAAACCCATCGTTTTGCCATTGAATACCATCGAAGTTTAAGGTCAAAAACAATAGGCTCCGCTTTGGACGATATAAAAGGTGTTGGCCCCGTTCGCAGAAACGAGCTTTTAAAGCATTTTAAAACTATAAAAGCCATAAAATCAGCAAGCTATGAGGAGCTTTGCGCTGTTGTTCCAAAAAATACGGCCAAGGCGGTGTATGAACACTTTTCCGCAGGAAGCGGTCTTGATGAGGGTGAAAAAGCCCTTGATACAAAGGAGGATTTATGAGAGTTATAACAGGTACGGCAAGAGGTCGGCGGCTTTACGAGCCGTCTAACATGGACATTCGCCCCACAACAGGTCTTGTAAAAGAGTCCCTTTTTAATATAATCCAGTTTGACCTTGAAGGAAGAAGGGTGTTAGACCTTTTTGCGGGTACGGGGCAATTGGGCATTGAGGCTCTAAGCCGTGGGGCGAAAAGCGCTGTTTTTGTTGACGAAAGCTTGGAGGCCAT
Source organism: Clostridiales bacterium (assembly GCA_012728025.1). Lineage (GTDB taxonomy): Bacteria > Bacillota > Clostridia > Oscillospirales > Oscillospiraceae > UBA2658. The sequence continues at coordinate 3,864 of JAAYFX010000265.1, read as the reverse complement.
AAAAACAGTTCGGGCCAATTTGGAGCATTGCAAGCTTTCCGGTGAAACAGTTCGAGAAAACGCTCTTACCTATCTTAGCCACTGCGGCAAGTTTGACCTTATCTTCCTTGACCCGCCATATGCACAGGGGCTTCTCGACAAAGCTTTGCAAAAAATTATTCAGTTTGACATATTGTCAAATGGTGGTATAATAATTTGCGAGACTGATATAAAAACCGAAGTTTTACCCCTTTCCGAGCCATATTTTGTAGGACGTGAATACAAATATGGCAAGGTTAAACTAATTTCCTGCGGAAAGAGGTCTCCGCAAGTGGCGGAAGGATAAAGTCCCCCGAAAGGAAGGATATAAAGCTTATGGTCACAGCAATTTATCCCGGCACCTTTGACCCCATAACTTTAGGGCATCTCGACATCATAGAAAGAGCCTCAAAAATTTTTGACCGGCTTATAGTAAGCGTTGTTATGAACGTGGAAAAAACTCCGATGCTTGAGATAAACGAGAGGGTGGAGCTGATTAAAAAAGTTGTTTCAGCCAATCCAAAGGTAGAGGTGGACTGCTCTTTAGAGCTTCTTGCCGATTATGCCAAGCAGTTTGAAAACCCTGTCATTATAAAGGGACTTCGCAATTCCTATGACTACGAGTATGAAACTGTTATGGCGGCTTTCAACAAAAAACTGAACTCCCAGCTTGAGACCTTTTTCATAAGCGCCAGCGCTAAGTATATCTATCTTAGCTCAAGCGCCGTGAGACAGCTTGCCATGTACGGTGCAGACCTTTCCGAATATGTACCGAAGCAGGTTGCGGATGCGCTTGACCAAAAGCTCAGGAACAGGAGGTAAAGATATGGACATTGAAATGGAAAATGAGGTAAGCGAGCTTCTTGAGATACTATATAATTCAGTAGTAGACGCTTGGAGCGTCCCCTTATCAAAGGATAAGTGTATGCTCCAAAGGGAAAACACCTTAAGCCTTATCGACGAAATACGAGCCCAGCTTCCCATAGAGCTTTCCGAGGCAAAGCGGCTTTTGGCCTCAAGAGACGAGTTTGTTGCAAATGCAAAGCGGGAAACCGAGGCCATCAGAAAAACTGCCGAGGAGCAGGCAAGGCACATGGTCGAGGAGCAGGAAATCACTCGTATTGCAAAAAACCGTGCAAACGAAATTGTAAGCAATGCCGAAAATCGGGCAAAAGAACTCATGAGTGTCGCCAACGAATATGTAGACGACGCTTTAAGGCGTACGGAAGAAGCTGTTGCGGCGGCGCAAAATGAGCTTCGTAATTCCCGTGTGCGTTTTCGTGGGCTTGCCACAGCAAGTCCCGATATGGCTCCAAGACAGCCTGAAGCCCCCGTGGTGGAGGAGCTTACCGAGGATTAATCTTCACTCTTTAACTATTACAACAAAAAAGCAGCAATCAAAAAACTTTCTAAAAAGTTTTTTGATTGCTGCTTTTTCTATATGTTGATAATCTGAAAGGAAAACCCGAAACCTAGCACAATTTATTGTGTAAGGGGCAAGAATACTGAAAAAGTATCACTTTTTTCGACCTTATTCGCTCTTGCAATTTTTTTTTACCAAGCTTATAATAAGGAAGCCCAAGTGGGTGATTGTGGGTGGAAGTGCAACAGTTTCCCACAATGTTCATAGAATGTGGAAAAGTGGGAGCAATAGCGGAAGATAAAAGCGGCGAAAGAATATATGGGACGGGGGGGCTTTGCGTGACAGGTGAATATCAGCACACACTTGACTCCAAGGGTCGCCTGTCGATTCCAGCCCGTCTGCGTGAGGATTTGGGCAATGTTTTTTACGTTACCCTCTCTATGGATAAATGCCTTTCTGCCTATTCTGCCGAAAGCTGGCAGAGTTTTTCCGATAAGGTAAACGAGATGCCCTATGTAAAGCAACGCAAAATGCGCCCTTTATTTGCCTATGCCGCTAAATGCGAGCTTGATGCTCAGGGAAGAATTCTTCTTCCTCAGAACCTGCGGGATTTTGCGGGCCTTACGAAAAATGTCACCGTAGTAGGCTGCAACAACCATGCGGAATTTTGGGACAGCGCTAGCTGGAACGAGATATACATTAAGGAGACAACGCCCGAAAATATTGCGGCCGTTATGGAGGAGTTGGAGTTCTAGTGGACTATAAGCACTATTCTGTGATGCTTGGCGAATGTATAGAAGCTTTAAATATTAAGCCCGATGGCGTATATGTGGACGGTACCTTGGGCCTTGGGGGACATTCCTATGAAATTGCCCGCCGCCTTGATACAGGAAGGCTTATTTCCATAGACCGTGACCAAAAGGCCATAGAAAGAGCTTCCCTGCGGCTTGAGCCTTATATGGATAAAACAACTCTGGTACACGGCAACTTCAGCCAACTGGGAGAGATTTTGGACAGGCTGAACATAGAAAAAGTAAACGGTATGCTTTTTGACCTTGGGGTGTCCTCACCCCAGCTTGACGAGTCCGAAAGAGGCTTTTCCTATATGAGTGATGCGCCTTTGGATATGCGCATGGACCAAGGCTCAGGGTTAAGCGCCAAAGATATAGTAAACACTTGGTCAAAAGAGAGAATAAAGCGTATTCTCTATGATTTTGGAGAGGAGCGTTACGCTCCGAGGATAGCGGAGTCCATAGAAAGAGCCAGAGCAGAAAAACCCATAGAAACTACTTTAGAGCTTGTGGACATTATAAAAAGGGCCATGCCGGCAGCAGCCCTGCGTGAAAAACAGCATCCGGCAAAGCGTAGCTTTCAGGCCATAAGAATAGCGGTAAACGACGAGTTGGAGTCCCTATCCGAAGTTTTGGAAACAGCAGTTGGAAGGCTTGAAAAAGGCGGGCGGCTCTGTGTTTTATCCTTTCATTCTCTGGAGGACAGAATTGTCAAGAACGCAATAGCCTCAAGAGAAAACGGCTGTACCTGCCCAAGGGATTTTCCCCTTTGCCGCTGTGGCTTTGAAAGGACAATGAAAAGTATTTCAAGAAAGCCGATTTTGCCCGACGTTAAGGAAATAGACGAAAATCCCCGCTCCAGAAGTGCAAAGCTTCGTGTGGCGGAAAGAGTATAAGAAACTGGTATAACAAAGAAGAAGGAGGAGCGAAATGTCCATGGATAAAGGCTACGGAGCAAGGCCCGTATACGGAACCCTCGCCTATGATTTAAGCGGAGCCGCCGTATATCCCGACGAGGCCATGTATCCGCCTGCTAGGCGCAAAATAGTTATTCCAGCCCCTCCCGAAATAAAAGAACGTGTTACCCCGAGAACCGCTGTAAAACCGAGGCAAAGCATAGCTCCCCTTTCCATTGTGGGCTTTATCTGTGCCGCTGTTTTGATAGTTTTCTGCCTTATGGCAAAAATTCAGCTTACTGCGGTTACTGACGAGGCGGTCAGGTATGAGCAGCAGCTTACAGAGCTTGAGGTTGCACAAAACAGGCTGCTCATTGACTATGAGAGGGCCTTTAACCTAACAGAGATAGAGGAATATGCCAGCACTCAGCTTGGTATGCAAAGACCGAGAGACGAGCAGATTTATTATATAGACAGCTTCGTCCCCGATAAGGCTGTAATAATCAGCGGAAACGGGGAAAAGGGCGAACTTACAGACAGAGTATTTGATTTTCTCTCGTCGATAGCGGAATATTTCAGATAGCCTTGCCAGTATATTGTTAAAGCCGGTAAAAAGCTTTTGCTTTTAACCGCTAGTACGGCAGAGAGTTTTGGTAAGGCGAGCTTCATGCTTCGGAGGGAGACAAATGGCAGGCAACAAACAAAAAACAAATATAAAGCCGACCCCTAATTCAATGATGCTGCGCCGCACACTTTTTTTAATGATAGTGTGCGGCATAGTTGCTTTTGCGGTCTT
>JAAYFX010000264.1 GCA_012728025.1 Clostridiales bacterium | reverse complement strand
TATTTTTTGTCTTTTTCGATGCACACAACACTGCCATGCTCCTAATCGACGGCTTTTTTGACAAGCTCTACCAAGGACTTGGTTTTCCCCGAACCTTTCAGGCCCATAATTAACTTAACCATTTTAAACACACTCCTTGTCGTTTATTGGAGCCAAAGGCTCCCCTCGCTTCATGTGTTTATGATAACATAAATTATCCCCGTCATCAACGGTTAGTTTGTGAATTTTTAATATAAATAAACCTTTAGACCAGAGTTTGGGGGAAATCAGATATGAAAGCAACACTAGATTTTAAAATCAGCTTCTCCCTAACATCCGAAACATTCCGCTTTTATATTCTTCAACTCCGGGCTGATTAAAGGGGTTTACCCCCATGGCATAAGCGGACAGACCGCAGCTTACTTGGAAAAAGCAGATAAGCTTTGAAAGCCCTTCCTCGTCACGTTTTGGAACTGAAATAAGGATGTTTGGTACATCGCCCTTTATATGAGCTTCTGATACAGCCTTTGAAATAACTTTTGAAACGGCGTCAAAATCCTTGCCGGCAAGATAATTAAGCCCATCCCTGTCGCCCAGCTCGAAGGGTATTTTAAGGTCCTCATTGGCTTCTTCAAAAAGGCAAACAGTTTCAAAAAGCCTTCTTGGCCCGTCTTGGACATATTGCCCCATAGAGTGCAAATCCGCCGGATATTCCAGATAGGCAGGGAATATCCCCACTCCGTTTTTTCCCTCGCTTTCTCCGAAAAGCTGTTTCCACCACTCGGCCATAAAGCGGAAGGAAGGCTCATAGCAGGCCAAAACCTCGGTGGTTTTTCCAAGCATATAAAGGTGCTGCCTTGCGCCGGCATACTGCCAAGCGGGGTTTTCCGCCGAGATTAGCCCCAGCTCACGCATATCCTCAACGGCACAGCGCAAAAGCGTTTCAATGTCTATGCCCGCCACAGCCATGGGTAAAAGCCCCACAGCCGATAAAACAGAAAACCTGCCGCCCACATCATCGGGCACCACAAAACGCTCCCAGCCTTCGGAAACTGCCATATCGTAAAGAAGGCCACTATTTGCGTCTGTTGTGGCATATATGCGCTTTTTGGCAGCAGAGCCGTATTTCTTTTCAAGCATGGCCTTAAAAACACGAAAGCCGAGGGCCGGCTCTAAGGTTCCGCCGGATTTTGAAATAATGTTTATCGAAAAATCCCTGTCACCTATAAGCTCTATGGTTTCTGTTATGGCCGCTGTGGAAAGACTGTTGCCCACAAAGAAGATGTCCGGCGTGTCTTTTTCTATAAGGTTATAGTTGGGTGAGCGCAAAAGCTCGATTGCCGCCCGAGCACCAAGGTATGAGCCGCCAATGCCGATAACTACAAGCACCTGAGAATTCGAGCGTATGCGGGAAGAGGCCGCCTGTATCTGCTTTAACTCATCAGAAAGAATTCTTTCCGGCAGGGTAAGCCAGCCGGTAAATTCACCGCCTGCCCCACTGCCCTCAAACAGTGTTCTGTGGGCATCTGAAATTTTAGAAAAATCCGGCCCTATCTGGTCAAAGAAATCTTTTGCTCCGGTTAAATCAACCTTTACCATCTGTTGCGTACCTCTTTCACAATGCTTTATCTCCCGATTATATCGGGTGGAAATACTTACTAATATTTTAATACAAACTCTTTCATTTTACAAGCAAATCATGTCTGTTTTTAAGCAAATGTGGGATGGGCATACCTAAGTTTTTGCTTGTTTCCCATAAAAGTGGTGGTCTAGCTTCCAAAAAGCCTTGAAAGCATTCTGCCGTATATTTTAAATACAGTTAATTTGGCCACATCTTCTCCGGAAAAAAGCTCCACTCTGGCAAGCTCTATTCCGCCGGAGTGTACAACCATCTCCCCAAGCTTATCTCCCTTCGCCACCGGTGCAGGAATGCTTTCCGGAAAGACAAACTCATAGCTTAATTCATTAAGCTTTGCCTTTTCTATAAGCATTCCCTCCTCCCCCGAATATTCCGGCTGTACACTTGAACTAACTCCAAGTTCCACTGGCACAGGGGGCAAAGCCTCCGGACTTCTTAGGGGACAAACAGCATAGTTTGCAAAGGCGAAGTTTAAAAGGGCCTTTGCACTTTCAAAACGGTCACTGGAGGTCTGACAATACATAACCACGGCAATATACTCTGTGTTGTTTCTCATGGCGGTGGAGGTAAGGCAATACATTGCACGGGTGGTAAAGCCTGTTTTCAATCCAGTAGTGCCCTCATAAAAGCGCACCAGCTTATTTGTATTTGTAAGTTCTGATTTGCCATCTCGAAGGCTATCCATCCATATAGTAGAAAAATCTTTAATCCGCCCATGCGATATAAGTTCTCTTGACATAAGGGCAATGTCATAGGCGGTGGTAAAATGCTCTGCATCATCAGTAAGTCCTGTGCAGTCGGTGAAGTGAGTGTTTTCCATGCCGAGTTCATTTGCCCTTTCGTTCATACGGCGGACAAAACCTTCCTCCGAGCCGGAAATGTGCTCTGCCAAGGCAACTGTGCAATCGTTTGCCGAGACGACACAAACAGCCTTGAGCATATCATGAACGCTCATCTTCTCCCCTTCTTCAAGCCAAATTTGGCTTCCGCCCATGGAAGCGGCATAGGCCGAGCAGATAACAATATCCTCCTCGGTGAGTCTTCCGGCTTCTATCTCCTCCATCACCAAAAGCAAACTCATAACCTTAGTTACGCTTGCAGGGGCCCTTCGGGTATGGGCGTCTTTTTCATAGATGACCTGTCCGCTTATCTTCTCCATCAAGATAGCGGAAGGTGCAGGAATGGTAAGCGCCGACTCATCCAGCACCTCAATGGCTCCTGCAGAGCCTGTCAAAGCAGCTAATATCAATAGTATGATAATAAATTTTCTCATTTTCGCCCTCCAAAGCAGCTTTGTCCCTAATAGGGTACGCTAATCTATATGGCTTTCGGGCTTTTTTTATTCAGGACTTGTCTTGTCAAGGAAAGATTTCATCATGCCGTTTTTTGCAACGCTCTTTACTGATTTAAAAGCCAAAATCAAGTATATTCATACCGATTGAATATTCTGCCAAAGGCCGATGCACCCATCTTTCCAGCATATTCAAGGGTTTTGAACACTTTCAACAGGTTTTTCAACATACCTTTAAAATTGTGTTTTTTTGCTTTATTCATAGTTTACATTTCCTGTCTGAAAAATTGTAGCCTTAGCTTATTTTTAAACGCAAAAATATGTCTTGACAAATACGATTTTCTGTGACTTGCTCTGCCGGAATCCATAAAAAAATGCCCTCGGAAATCTATCCGAAGGCACCTTTTTTCTAAAGTTTTAGGGAATTTCACGGTACATTGCCGGTGCATCACTTTTGGCCACAGCCTCAGCAATAGCCATTACTTCAACCTTGATACTACGCTGTCCAAAGTTGATTTCTATAATATCGCCGGTCTTTACATTGTAAGACGCCTTTGCAGTGCGGCCATTTACAAGAACCCTTTCCCCGTCGCAAGCTTCATTTGCCACCGTTCGGCGCTTTATAAGCCTTGTAACTTTTAAATATTTGTCCAGACGCATATCCTTTTCCTTTTCTATACTAAAGGCACGGACAAGCCGCCCGTGCCTTTTTGCTATATATAAGCCGTAAATAATAAAGCCTTAAAACCATCTGCCAAGCCATACTTTTGTGTTTATAATACGCTGAGGTTTTCGCCGAGTGATGATTTCATTAAAAGGACATTTATTATTTATCCACAGAGTCCTTAAGGGCCTTACCCGCCTTGAAAACAGGAACACGGGAAGCGGGAATTTGGATTTCTTCCTTGGTTTTAGGGTTGCGGCCAATGCGGGCCTCTCTCATTTTAACATCAAAAACGCCAAAGCCAACAAGCTGAACCTTCTCGCCTGTTTCAATAGTTTCACTGATAGTTTGAAGTGTTGCGTTAACGACACGCTCGCAATCTTTCTTGGATAGCCCAGTTTTTTCCGCTACCTCGGCTATAAGCTCTGCTTTGTTCATAATATCCTCCTAATTGATACTTTTTAAAGTTGTTCTCATAAATAGTCCATTAATATATATAGAGTTTTGCTAAAATGCAAAATTTCTAATCATTCAAAGGTGTTTCAGCGGTCTTGCCTTCCTGATAAAGCTCTTCCATTTCCTCAAGGCTCATTTTACCCAGACTTAAGCCTTTTCTTTCTGCCGATTCTTCAATATAGCTAAAGCGGCGAATAAATTTATCGCAGCTTTTGTGGAGGGCTTCCTCAGGGTCAACCTCTGAAAATCTGGCAACGTTAACCGCCGCAAAAAGCAGGTCGCCCAATTCTTCCTTGAGATGTTCGGGATTTTTTTCGGCTATGGCTTCGGAAAGCTCGGATAGCTCTTCCTTAAGC
>JAAYFX010000263.1 GCA_012728025.1 Clostridiales bacterium | reverse complement strand
GATTACAGCTTTGTGGGTTTTCCCACCCCGAATCGTGATGGAAGCTCTTTTGGGATAAACCTGCGGTTTTCCATATCTTCCGTCAGCAAGCATAAGGATGGTGCTTGGGCGTTTGTGCGTACTGTCATGTCTGAGGAAAACCAGAAAAAAGCTGTATTTTTCCCCGTAATACAGTCAGAGCTTGACAAACAGATAGAAGCCGTCTTAGAGACGGATGAATTTACAAGTGAAGTAAAACTTGAACAATTTGAGGTGGACAGGTTTATTAATTTAATAAATTCTGTCACCAGAGTTTCGGCTGATACGGATACGAATTTATACAAGATTATCTCCGATGAAGCCGCCTCATTTTTTGCAGGAGACAGAAGAGCAGAGGAAGCGGCACAGCTTATTCAGGAACGTGTAAGCCTTTATTTGGCTGAGAAGAAATAGGCAGATTAAAGGATGAAAAGATATACTTATATGCTGATTTACGAGTAAAAACATATAAACTTTTTTATTGTATACCAAATATTATATCTTCAACAATAGAAAATTTTACTTTATTTATTTATTATGTTATACTTGTGTGTACTTGTTTTTTATCACTTATAATGCGGGGCGAATCCACAGCAAAATAAAAGCTTCGCAGACTAGAAAAAGGAGAATTATAATGTTTGCTTTGAATGCAGAAAATCGAAATACTAGCTTAAAGCCCAGACAGTTGAGAAGAAAAGGGATAATTCCGGGTGTTTTATATGGAAAAAACCTTGAAGAATCTATAAGTCTTCAGATTTCCCAGTCAGAAGCTGCACGTTTTTTGAAAGACAACTCCACAGGAAGCAAGGTTGAGCTTGTGCTTGGCGACAAAAAGTACACAGCCTTATTGCGTGAAGCAACTCACGAACCGGTGTCGGATAAGCTTGAGCATTTAAGCTTCCAGACACTATTAGCCGGAGAAGTTGTTACAAGTACGGCAAGGATTGTGCTTGTGAACAGAGAACTGGTTACGGGAATGGTTCAGCAGCAGTTAAATGAGGTCACTTTTAAGGCTCTCCCGAAAGATTTGGTTGACAGAATTGAGATTGACCTTGATGGAATGAAAATTGGGGCCAGCATGAGGGTTGCCGATTTGGACATTGCAAAAAACCCCGACATTGAGGTTTTATCTTTGCTGGATGATATGGTATTTTCCATTACCGATACCCAAAAGCCCATGGAAGCCTCTGAAACCGATGAAGAAGAATCTGAGTCAGAAAGCGAATAAACTTTCATATGGCCTTATCTTTAGGCTGGATTTTATTATATTAAAAATGAGCTTAGACAGGCGCCCCATAATATGGGCGGGTGAAAAAGCACCTTTTTATTTGCCGCATTCAGATTATTCCAACGGCAAAAAATGCCGGAACCTTTGTGGTTCCGGCATTTTTTAATATTCAAGCTTATTGGCCCAAGCCAGTGAATGCAGGTAAAGGGTGATAAGGTCTTCTTTGGCGACACCCTTGGGAATTTTCTCGGGGGTGAGTCCTTCCGAATCCAGCCGCTCATAGCTTAGTGCCACATCCAGAGCATTCTTCATAGGAGTTTCCCGCCCTAAAAGGGCATCCTTAACATTCTCCGGCAGAAAGGCTTGATTTAAAATCTTTTCCATATCCCGATTAAGAAGCACATCAATTGCAGAGAACATCCCCGTAATAAAATAATCACACTGGCTATCTGCCTGTCCGCTTTTCTCTGCCAGCAGCTCCATAAATTTAGCACGAATGAAACAGTTATGAATTAGCTCACGGTTTTCTACCGTCTGTTTATCTGTCAACATTAAAATGTAAATCCATTTTCTCAGCTCGGTAATCCCAAGTTGAACCAGTGCCTGTTTTATATTCCGTATTTCATGCCGAGAGCCGTAATATACGGAATTTACAAGCCGCAGCAGCTTGAAGGAAAGTCCCAAATCTGTCATAACCGCATCTGCAAGCTCTTGAAAATCTGGGTCAGAGTGGTTGAGCATACCCATAATTCTAAGTAAGTTTGCATTGATGGGAGCTATTTCTCTTTCCTTTAAAATGGTGGGTTTACTGAAAAAATAGCCTTAGAAATAGTCATAGCCCATATCATAGGCCAGCTGGTATTCCTCCCAAGTTTCCACCTTTTCTGCCAGAAACTTAATGCTTTTCCCGTATTGACCGATAAGCTGCCGCTGTTCATCATGGGGTATAGCCGGAAATTCCACCTTGATGATTTGAGCTAGTTCTAAAAGCGGCAGATATTTTTCGTCAAATACAAAATCGTCCAGAGCCAGAGTATAACCTTTCTTGCGAAGATTACGGCAGGCCGCAACCAGAGCCTCATCAACCTTCACCCGTTCCAAAATTTCCACAACTATGTATTTTGAGGGCAAAAGCAAGGGCAAATCATGCAGAATCGGATTTCTGGAAAAATTGATAAATGCCTTTCCCCCTGTGGTGAGTTCCGGCAAATACATAGTCAGAAAGGCATTGTTAATAAGCTCTATGGTTGCCTGAGCATCATCTGTGCCCTCGTAAAAATTGTTCATACTTTTCCGATACAAAAGCTCATATCCGAACACACGCATATTCCTGTCAAAAATCGGCTGTCGTGCCAAATATACGTCCACTCATCATCCCCCCAACTTATAAAATCTCCCGTCAGGCAATCAGCTTTCTGTCTCTTATACTTTTCATTATAGCCCATTGTCGCAATAAAAGCCACGCATTTTCTTTAATCTGCTCGATTTTTGACATTATTAGTCTTTTATTTATATATAAAGATTAGGTTGGAGTAGAAGATTAAAAAAATTGTTATCAATTTTCTTAAAAAGCTCTATTACATATCTCTTGCCGCCCATTGTGATAGGGCTTGACGATAAAAGGAAGGGCCCCTCGGCTCCCTCATCCAGCTTTAAAAAAGACTTATTTTCATTTAAGGCCATGTTGGAAATACATTTGTCACAAGGCTGCTTTCCCGTCCAAAAATCATAACACAGCCCTTCCATAATTTTTCCAGAGGGATGCATCATCCATGCTTTATTAAGAATTGGGTCAACAATTCGTCCGGAGTCAAACACTCCGGAGAATAATTCCATAACGTGTGAAAGTTGGTCTAACAAGGCTCGCAGAATATCTTTTGATTTTATATCTTCATCTGTTGATTTTGCAACAGTTTTTGAAAACTCTGTTGGAGTCATCCCTGTGTGTTGCTTAAAAACCTTTGTAAAATAGTTGGGGTTGCTAAAGCCGACACTTGAGGAAACGGCGGCTAAGCTGATTTTGGATTTTGCAAGTATTTTTTTGCTTTCCTCAATCCGAACCCTGTTAATAATATCTGTGAAACTTAAGCCGGTTTCTTTTTTTATAAGACTGGAAAGATAATATTTGCTGATGCCTGTAACCTCGGCAAGGGATTCCAATGTAATCTCTTCCGCAAAGTGCTTTTCAATGTATTCTGTGGCAAGGCGTATATGCTTTGAATAACCGGTAATGCGGGCCATTGCAACGTACCTTGTAAGAGT
>JAAYFX010000310.1 GCA_012728025.1 Clostridiales bacterium | reverse complement strand
GTTGAAGCTGCGCACGGAAAGATCCAGCTCCTCGATGGTCATTTCAAGAACCTTGTCCCTCTGGGCTTCAATCTTTTCCTTCACCGTAGATTCGCTGCCAATGGTTTCCGACAGGTCGGTAAAGAGAGTGAAGTGGTCGCAAAGTATTTTTGCGCCGAGAGAAACAGCGTCACGGGGTGTTATGGTCTTATCTGTCCAAACCTCGATAGTAAGTTTGTCGTAGTCGGTTTTGTTGCCGACACGGGTATTCTCGACAGTATAGTTTACCTTTAACACCGGTGAGTAGATAGAGTCTACCGGTATGGTGCCGATAATCTGCTGCTGCGTCTTGTTTTTTTCAGCGACTACATAGCCCCGACCGTGATCAACGACCAGTTCCATGCTCAGATATCCGTCCGGGCCAAGGGTTGCGATGTGAAGCTCGGGGTTTTGTATCTCAACATCAGAGTCGGCCTTTATATCACCAGCGGTGATAACGCCTTCGCCGGATGCTTCGATATAAACTGTTTTGGGGCCTTCGCTGTGGAGCTTCAAAATGATGCCCTTGACATTGAGAACTATTTCAGTCACGTCCTCTTTAACACCGGGGACTGTGGAAAACTCATGCTGCACGCCGGCGATTTTAACAGATGTGACTGCTGTACCGGGAAGAGAGGATAGGAGCACTCTACGCAGAGAGTTGCCCAGTGTCGTTCCATAACCGCGCTCCAATGGTTCTACAATAAATTTTCCATAAGAGTCGTCTGAGGGGGACTCTATACATTCAATGCGCGGCTTTTCTATTTCAATCATGTTAATTACCCTCCTTCTAAGTTGACGCAGACCTTGCGTCTTTACTGAACAGCTTTCCAATCATGAGGGTCTCCGTATTACTTAGAGTACAGCTCGACAATCAGGGTCTCCTCTACGGGGAAATCAATATCTTCTCTTACAGGCATCTTTGTAACTTTACCCTTGAGTGTGTTTTTCTCACGCTCAAGCCACTGGGGTAAAACAACAACAGGAGCATCCTCGCCCAAAAGTCTTTTAAACATAACAGATGAACGGCTTCTCTCGCAAACCTCTATAACATCTCCTTCAGAGACGAGGTAGGAGGGAATGTCCACACGGCGGCCGTTTACTGTGAAGTGACCGTGGTTGACTGCCTGACGGGCCTCACGCCTTGTCATGGCAAAGCCAAGACGGAAAACAACGTTATCAAGGCGCCGCTCAATGGTTGTGAGCAGGTTTTCACCGGTGATACCGGGGGTCTTTGCCGCCTTTTCATAGTACATACGGAACTGCTTTTCCAAAATTCCATAGATAAACTTAACCTTCTGCTTCTCATTAAGCTGAAGGGCATATTCGCTCTGCTTCCTGCGCATCTGAGCCTTGGGGTTACGGATGGTATTGCTCTTGGTCTTAGAGGTGTAACCCATGACGGCAGGAGAAATGTCCAGCGTTTTGCAACGCTTTACGACGGGCTGCATATTTTTAGCCATAGTAAAATAATTCTCCTTCCTTAAATTAGACGCGACGTCTCTTAGGCGGACGGCAACCGTTGTGGGGGATGGGTGTAACGTCCTTTATAAGAGTTACCTCAAGCCCTGCTGTCTGCAAAGCACGGATAGCCGCTTCGCGTCCGCTTCCGGGTCCCTTTACATAGACCTCTACTGTTTTAAGTCCGTGCTCCATGGCAGCCTTTGAGGCTGTTTCCGCCGCTGTCTGGGCGGCAAAAGGAGTGGACTTCTTGCTTCCGCGGAAACCCATTCCGCCGGAGGAAGCCCAGGACAGTGCGTTACCGTTTATGTCAGTGATGGTAACCATTGTATTATTGAAGGAGGAACTTATGTGAACGGCTCCTCGTTCAATATTCTTCCGCTCTTTACGGCGGGTTCTGACTTTCTTTTTAGGTGCTGCCATTAACTTTTGTTCCCTCCCTTACTTTTTCTT
>JAAYFX010000331.1 GCA_012728025.1 Clostridiales bacterium | reverse complement strand
TCGTCTTGGTTATAACATAGATACCACGACCCCCCGGCGTTCGTTGCGTCGCTGATATACGGCAAATAACAGTCCTTTAACGGGAACCATTGAAAACCGCCATTTGTAACGGTAAAATTCAAATCAAACGTCTTTATCGGGTCGATTTGCGACGAATGGAAAAGATACATACGAACCATACCCGTTGCCCCTGTCATTTGCAAACCGATTTGTTCAATTTTCATTGTTACCCCCATTGAACGAACCGGGACAATTTCAAACCCGACCAACTTATGTGTATTTTGCAACGTCTCTCGGATACCCCCCGCACCGTCAAAGAACGTGCGACGCTCCAAAAGGTTCTTTGTTTCCTTATCCAACCCTTTTACCTGTGTAAACGTCTGTACCATTTGCGCAATACCGTTGCGGGTTAATCGCTCCAAATAGTCAGAAACGAAATTGTAAACGCCCCAATACTCGTTACCGAAATCGTCGTTGAAATCGCTTTTGGTCGGTTCCTCGTTTTGGTTGTCTTTTCGGGCAATCCAAATTTCGTTGTTGTGTCGAACCTTTGCCCCTTTCTTGTATTCTAATATCATATTCCATTCGGGATACCGATAAACGAAATCATCCGGGACGATTGCCCGGATATTATCCAACGTTACAAGCGGGTGCGCACCTTGAAAATACAAACCGCTTTCGGTCTGCGTTAAATCGTCGTTTATCGCCTTTGCCGGGTCAAATGATTGTTCCCACCCGACGACGTGCAATAATGCGTCCTGTATCTCTTTTAATCGGTACATCTGCGTTCTGAATTAAAAAAGGGGAACGGGGTTTTATTCCCGCCCCCCTTTGATTAAACAATTGCGGCTCCCTGTTAGGGCGTTACCGTCGGTTGTGGTACAACGTAAACGGGCATTGCTAACGGTTGGTTCGGGTCGCGTGCCTCAATTTCCGCTTTGATAATCGGGTTGGCAATCGTGGTCGGATTGCTGTTATAAGCAACCATATACGCCACGTCAACGGAAAATCCGAAATACTCCTTAACGGCGCACGTCAAATCTTCGGTTGCGGCTCCCATGATTGCGGATTGGTCGCCAACCGCCGTGTAATAATGCGAACCAACGGGCAAATCAATGTACGGCAAACGTACAACGTCCCATTCGTGGAAATTCGCACGGGTGCGGCGCAATGCCTCACGGTCAACACGGGTTAAGATACCAACATTACCGTCCGCAACGGCAAAGAACGTACCCATTTTACCGCCTTCGTCGGTAACGTTGTTCGTGTAGTGGATAACCTTGTTATCGTATTCCATGCGCTTGTTAACGTCGTTGTAAATTCCGCGTTGCGCAAGTTTACGTATAAGGCTATCAACCCCGGCATTGCCGATAACGTGGATATATTCCGGGTAACAGTTGGCACGCATAATCGGGTTAACGTCGCCCAATATTTCGGTCGCCATTTGTTGCGGAACCTGTATAACGTTTCCGGTTTGCGTGTAATTCAACAACGTTTCAAACACTTGCGTTTTGTTCGCTTCCAAAGCGGCAACCGCCCCGGCGTCCAAAGTGTTTGCTAACGCACGGCACGTCTTTTCCATTTTGCGCAAAAAGTCGTGTTCGAATGAAATTTCGTTGTTCATGTACGCCGCCGGAACCATTGTAAAGCCAATGGAATACGTCGCCCAAACAAGCGTTACCAATGCCGACGTATTTTCATTATCGGCAATAACGCACGAACGTACATTGCTTACCTGTACGTTTTCGTCGTAATTGATAACGGGAACTTGTACCGTGTTACCGATACTTGCAAACGCTTTATCCCTCAAATTGGGATTAATGATTGAGGACGGGGCGTTGGTTTGCCCAATGAAAAAGTCCAATGCTCCATAC
>JAAYFX010000366.1 GCA_012728025.1 Clostridiales bacterium | reverse complement strand
TTTGCCATGTTGTGTACGCTATTTCACTATGCAGGAGTGTGTTAAGACAGCTACCCTTTTTTACGGTGTTTGTAGCTCACCTACGTCATCGACGGATAATGCCGAGGTCTGCGATGCAGCGAAGAAACCGCTTCACGGCTCCCTTGCCATCTCCTTAAAATTTATGGCAATCCCTTGGCCCACCGAGAGATTACACCCTTAATCTTTACACTCCTTATGCGGCTGAAAACCGTCTGCCGCTTTTCGCACCCCGCCAAACGGAGCGCCCCTAATTTTGATTTCTTACACCTTCCTTTCTTTTTTTTAATGGTTGCAAAGCCTGATTTTCAAGCTTTTAATGTGGGCTTAATCCTATATATGCAATCTCTGCAAAATTTATAATCAAAATGGCGAAAAACATAAAACTTTCTCAAATTTTCTCCTTCGGAGGGCAGAAGAAGCGGCACGGGTCAAGGTTAAACTTTGCGGGCTTTCGCCCAACCTTGACCCATGCCGCTTCTTCTGCGGGATGGCAAACAAGGCAATCAAGCATAGCTCTGCTTGACTGCCTTGGGTTTATTTTGTGGTGCGGTGAACGTGGGTGCTGCGTGATTTGCAGACCAGTCTACCGATTAATTATTTAGAACAATATCCCTATCCCAAGATTTAATTAACACAATATTTTTTATATTCTATCGAAGCTTTGAGGCTCTAAAGATAGCTTACGCATTGCAAAAAATCACAAATTTTGTTATAATTAGAAAAATTAATTCATAAAATAAGTTAAAATTTGGCTTGAGGGAGAACGATGTTAATGGATAATTTTGAAAAAGTTGCTTCACTGTTCAAATATACGAAAAAACTCGTCGAGCTGAAATATAAAGTAGTTGCAGATGTAAGTAAGCAATTATTTACTCTACCTATAAATTCGATACCCATACTTGAGCAATATACATCGATTTCGTTTCGTGATTTTATTGAAAATGAAGAGGATGATACTGTTGGTAATGAAGCACATCCCCTTTTTCGCATTCAAAAACCAGAATTCCAATCTTGTCCTCGTCCCGATAGTGTTATACTTCCTTGGTTAAATGACAGTTGGGATAATTATAGCGATAATGGCTACTATAAGGCGGAAATCATAAGACAAGAACAGTTTGAAGAAGATTTAGATAGAGTGTCAGCATATAAGACTTGGACGGATAAGCGCAATAAATGGAGAGCCCTTAGCGGCCCATCATTTGCACCTAACACTTGCCCTGCGCCTGATAAAACCTTTGTTAATTGGCTCCAAAATGGATGGGATAATCCATTAGCTGATGCGAATGTTTCCGACTCATTGTCTGTTGTAGAAAGATTTGTAGACAGCGAAGAAAGAGTAATTGCATACGAAAAGTGGCTTTTAAAGCGGGAAGATTGGGCCGTTCAGCAACGCAAAATAGCGGATGTGCGGGCTTTATTCATGCGACTTTTTAATATATATACGGACTTATACCGCGAATCCGAAACACAGGAACTCATGGTTGGAAGTGGAATACTGAGGGCTGCTTATGATGCGGAGATAAACCATCCTATTCTTTTAAAGCATGTTTCAATTGAATTAGATGCAGTCAAAAATGTAATTAGCATAAATGACACAGATAATCCTCCGGAAATATATACACTACTATTGACTGAAATAAGTAAGACAACTGATATTGACACATCCGCTGTTTTGGAAGCACAGACGGAATTGCTTCATAATTTCTTTCACCCGCTAGATAGAAATAACGCACCTGATTTTATAAAAGCTTTTACGCATCGCCTATCTGCAGACAGTAGTTTTATAGATTATGGCGAAGAAATCAAAAAAGTTGACTCGGGTATTCAAATATCTATGAATGAGCCAGTATTTTTTGTTCGCAAAAAAATCGATGGAACGCTCAAAACTCTTGAACTAATTATCGAAAATATAAAAGAAACCCATCAATATCCTCAGGCGCTGGGTAAATTGGTTTCGGGTGGCATAGCTGAGCAGTCTGAAAGTGTAGAAGAACCGACCATTGAACAGCTTTTGGCACGCGCCAATGGGGAGAACCCTGATATTTTACTGTCAAAGGCGGCCAATCGTGAGCAGCTTGCAATTGCTGAACGTATTGAGCGCTATAGTGCCGTCCTTGTGCAGGGTCCTCCAGGCACAGGAAAGACGCACACGATAGCAAATCTTATTGGGCATTTCTTATCTCAGGGAAAAAGTATCTTGGTTACAAGTTATACTGCAAAGGCACTTTCTGTTGTTCAGGAAAAAATGCCAAAGTCGATTCGTAATCTTTGCGTTACCGTTGCTGGAGAAGGCAACAAGGCAATGGAGCGCTCTGTTGATGGCATATCCGAATTCATGGCACAGCACACGGCTGATGAGATGGCTCAACGAATTAAGTCTTCACAAGAAGAGCGTAAAAACATATTAAAACAGCTAAACGATGTCAGAAAGAAGCTGTATCAAATCCATTATTCTGAGTTTAAACCGATTGTTTTCGATGGTAACGAATATTCACCTAAGGAAGTAGCTGAATTTGTTCGACAAAATAGCGCAGAACTATCCTACATACCGGGGAAGGTAAAACTATATCATTCTCTGCCTGTTGCGCTCGACGAGCTGACGTTTTTATATAAATCTAACGGGGACATCTCACCATATGAGGAGGCGGAATTGGCAACAAGCCTTCCTAGCCCAACTGCTCTTCCTTCAATTTCGGAATTTAAAAAACTCTGCGATGAGTTCGAATTTGCTCATACTTACATAGCTCCACCTGAAAACATCCATGAGCTTATAGGCATACCCAATTCGTCACAGGTAGGCTTTATAATCGATACCTATATTAAACCGATTTCCGAGACGGATGGGTGGGCTGCGCTTGCAGCGGCCGACGGCAAACAGGGTGGCGGATACCGGCAGCTGTGGGAAAAGCTATGTAGTCTTATTGAAAAAGCTGCTGACTTTTCTAATGATAATATCGAATTGCTTTGGGGCAAAGAGATTCAGATTGATAACTCCATTCCCTTAATGCAGATTCTTGATAAATCTAGCAAGCTGAGTTCAATGTACTCAAAAGGCAAGCCATCTACGCTTAGCCTAATGTTCGATAAAGATATTAAAAATATTATAAATGGCGTTAAAATTAATGGTTTCCCACTTTCATCGGTGCAAGAT
>JAAYFX010000262.1 GCA_012728025.1 Clostridiales bacterium | reverse complement strand
TCTGTGGGATTGCAGCTTTCCTTCACGGCGATGTTTGGAATGTTAACTGTTGCTCCGGCCATATATAGGGCAATTACCAAATGGGCTTTTGCCGCTGGAAAGCAGAAGGGGAAAGCGGGCTTGCCCCAAAGATTTTATAAAAATACGGCTTTGGCTGTTCTTGCCGCATTTTCTTCCACCTTAGGCGCTCTTAGTTTTTCAACCCCCATAGCCGCCTTATATTTCGGTTACTTTTCCCTGATTGGCATACTGGTGAATGCTCTTATTTTCGCCCTTGTCTCCGCAAGTTTCATACTGGGATATCTTAGCTGTATAATTGGGGTGGCGTGGCTATCCTTCGGGGAGGTATTAGGCGCTGTAACAAGCTTTTTTGCGGAACTTATGATTAAGATTATAAGCCTTGGGGCAAAGGCTCCCTACGCCGCCTTATATACGGAAGGCTCAGCTTTTGGAATGTGGCTTATTCTTGTTTATGCCATCATAATACTCTGTTATATTTTCAGGCCAAAAAAAGGCTTTCGCCCCTACATACCCCTTAGCCTTGCAGTAATTTCTCTTTGCTCTGTTATAATTATTTACGAAATTCGCCTTGAACACTCGCCGGATACGGTAAGGATTATTGATGTGGGGCAGGGGCAAAGCCTTATCTTAACTAGCGGTCGGCACACCGCTGTTATTGACTGCGGTGGAAAAGGTAAACTGGGAAATGCCGGAGATACCGTTGCTGCGAGACTTTTAAGGGAAGGTCGGCGGAGCATCGACTTTTTGGCTTTGACCCATTTTGACGACGACCATGTAAACGGTGTTATAAGGCTTATGTGCCGCATTGAGGTGGAGCGTATTCTTATCCCGCCGGATGATTTTGAAAGGTCTGCCTGTATTGAAATTTTGGAGTTTGCCGCATCAAAGGGTGTGCCCGTTTATGTCATAAATGAGGACTCGGAGGTCAAAGCAGGGGATATGGAGCTTTTCGTATTTGCCCCTGAAGATGATAAACTCAAGGCTCTTATGTATCTTGGAAAGCTAAAAGAGTTTGAACTTATGGTCACAGGAGATGCATATTCCTCTGACGAGCGGCGCCTGCTGAGAAGGCAGGAATTGCCCGATGTTGACCTTATGATTGCGGGGCATCATGGTTCAAAATATTCCAGCAGTGAAGGGCTTTTAAAAGCCCTCAGGGCAGAATATGCCGCTGTATCCTCAGGCTACAATAATTACGGGCACCCTGCGCCGGAGGCTTTAGGGCGCTTTGCCAAAGCGGGCATGGCAGTTTACAGAACAGACCTTCATGGGGATATTGTGTTTTATATAAGCTAAGAAAAACGTGCAAAGTTAAAACCCTTTAAAGGAGGAAAAGCCTTGGCAAAAGTTAAAAGGCAGGATAAAACGGACTATGGCGCTTTGCTGCAAAAGCTTAAAAAGGAAGGGCCTTCCCGCCTTTATCTATTGTGGGGGCAGGAGGAATATCTTCGGGAAAGTTATCTTGAAGAGATAAAACGGTCTTGCGACATATCCAATTCGGATTTTAGTTATCATAAGCTGGAAGGTGCTTCCTTTGATATTAAAGCATTAAACTCTGCAATTGAATCTTTTCCTTTCATGGGAGAAAAGGTTTTGGTGGAAATTAGAGGCTTTGAAATAAACTCTTACAGGGATGAGAAGGCCGATGAAATAAAAGCGCTTTTTTCGGATATTCCGGAGTATGCTACGGTGGTTTTGCTTCTGCCTTCGGCCTATGAGCCAGACGGCAGGCTGGCCCTCTTTAAGGCTGTTAAGAAGCTTGGCAGCGTAATCGAATTTACTGCTCAGCCCCAGACCCTTCTTATAAAATGGATAAGCCGCCGTTTTGAGGCCATGGGAAAAAACATAGGAAAGGCCGAGTGCGAAAGACTTATTTTTACTTCAGGCGACCTTATGACGGGGCTTATTCCTGAAATTGAAAAAATCGGCAGCTATGCAAAGACAGACACTATAAGCCAAAGGGATATAGACGCTGTTGCCCAGCGCATACCCGAGGCAAATGTCTTTGAGA